>JANMMQ010000137.1:0-17591 GCA_031373465.1 Ilumatobacteraceae bacterium
CGCCGGACGACCTGGACGATGTCGATCTTTTTTTCGAGTTCGCGTCGACACGGCACCGCTCCATTCGCAATCAGCTCGTCGAGCGCCACATGGGTCTCGCTGCGCACATTGCCAAGCGATTCAGTAGATCAGGTGGGACCGAGGAGGATCTGCGACAAGTCGCAATGCTCGGCTTGGTGAAGGCGATCGACCGGTTCGACCCTCACTATGGCGTCAGGTTCGCGGCGTTCGCCGGCAGCACGATCGAAGGAGAGCTCAAGCGCCACTTCCGCGACCACAGTTGGACGGTCCGGGTTCCGCGCTCCGCGAAGGATCTCCATCTCACCGTGCGAAGAGCCACGGACGAACTGGTGCACAAGATGGGGAAATCGCCCTCGGTCGACGAGATAGCCGAACACCTTGGGATCGACCGCGACGACGTTCTTCGTGGGCTCGCGGCCACATCGGCTTACCACGTCGGCACGATCCATTCGACCGGCAACAACGGTGACGGAGAGACACCGCTCGACCGGCTCGATGCTCTTGCCTCCGAGGAATCGGGGTACGAGCGGGCAATGGACTCCCAGATCGTCGAAAGTTTGTTGGCCCGGTTACCCGAGCGCGAGCGCCAGATCGTCCGTCTTCGTTTCTACGACCAACTGTCACAAGAACAGATAGCCGAATCCGTCGGCGTCTCGCAGATGCAGGTGTCGCGACTGTTGCGCGCATCGTTCGAGAAGATGCGCCAGTGGATGGACAGCGACGGCATCGACGATCCTGTCTAAAGGATAGAGACTGATGGGATAGAGGGCGTCACCTGAACGGGTGAACATGTGCGTGTCAGGTGTGCGAGGGAGGTGTTCACCCACTACCGTCTCAGCCCATGTCCGAGCTCGGTAGCCAACTAGAAGTTACCCCGACCGCCACGGGATGGAAGGTGAGCGGCGAGATCGACGCACACACCGCACCTCTGTTGGGTACGGCAATGATCGACCTTCCGGAGGGCATCGTCACTGTCGACGTGGCGGGTGTGTCGTTCATGGACTCCAGCGGCTTGCGGGTGCTCATCGACACGGCCACGCGGGCCCGGGAAGCGGGGGGCGACCTGATCATCGCCAATCCCACTCCCGGCATCGCCCGGCTCATCGAGATCAGTGGCCTCAGCGGCCAGCTACGTCTCGACGAGTGATTCGGATCAGGTACTTCGGTTGAAGACCGAATAACCGCCTGGGCCCACCAAACAGCCAGCGATGATCAGAATGATTCCGAACAGGATCTGGCCTTGGAAGAGCTGGACGACGCCGACGATCACGAGTATCGCGGCGATCAACCAGAGCAGGGTTCCCTTCATGGTGTTCTCCTTTCTTTGCGGGCGGATGTACCCAGTGGCTGATCAAGCCAAACGGTCACGTGCCTTTCGCTCCGATCGACGGGAGTGCAGGATCGGTTCGGTGTAGCCGCAGGGTTGCTCAGTACCGGACATCACGAGATCACAGGCAGCGAGGAAAGCCGGACCATCGAAATCCGGCGCCATCGGTTCGTACGCAGCGTCGCCCGCGTTCTGCCGATCGACGACCTCGGCCATCCGCCTCATCGTGGCCGTCACGTCGTCGGGCGTTGTGACGCCGTGGAGAAGCCAATTGGCGATGTGTTGGGAAGAGATCCGGCAGGTAGCCCGATCTTCCATCAAAGCGACGTCGGCGATATCCGGCACTTTCGAACAGCCGATGCCTTGATCGACCCAACGGACCACGTAGCCGAGGATCCCCTGGGCATTGTTGTCGAGCTCCGATTGAACCTCTTCGGCCGTCCATCGGTCACGAGCCAAGGGGATCTGCAGCAGATCATCAACGGTCGCCCGTGGCCCGTCTGACGCGAGGCGATCGGCCAATTCCTGCTGGCGCGCCTTCACGTCGACCCGGTGGTAGTGCGTGGCATGAAGTGTGGCGGCCGTGGGTGATGGAACCCAGGCGCAGGACGCGCCGGCGCGCGGATGATTGATCTTCTGATCCAGCATGGCGGCCATCAGATCGGGTGCAGCCCACATCCCCTTGCCGATCTGGGCGCGGCCGCGCAAACCGCAGGCGATGCCGACGTCGACGTTCCAGTCCTCGTAGGCCTTGATCCATCGCTGCGACTTCATCTCGCTCTTGCGGACCATGGGGCCGGCGTTCATCGACGTGTGGATCTCGTCGCCGGTCCGGTCGAGGAATCCGGTATTGATGAACGCGACGCGCGACTTCGCTGCGCGAATGCATTCGGTCAGGTTGACCGTGGTGCGCCGCTCCTCGTCCATGATCCCGATCTTGACGGTGTCTGGCGCAAGACCGAGCACGCGCTCCACCCTCGAGAAGACTTCGTTCGCGAATTCGACCTCGGCTGGGCCGTGCATCTTCGGCTTGACGACGTAGATGGATCCTGTCGTCGAGTTCGAGCCGGTCATCCCCGGCATCGCGCAGAGAACTGTGATCATCGCGTCGAGGAGGCCTTCGTGAACGGGCCGTCGATTGCGATCGAGAACTGCCGGCGTTGTCATGAAGTGGCCGACGTTGCGCACGAGCATCAGCGCTCGGCCGGGACGCGTGGCCAGCGAACCATCTGGCGCGGTGAATTGGCGATCTTCGGCCAAACGTCGGGTGAACGTGCTTCCAGCTTTCGTCACCTGCTCCGTCAACGAACCGGTCATGAGGCCGAGCCAGTTGCGATACGCGAGCGTCTTGTCAGCGCTGTCGACGGCCGCTATCGAGTCCTCGAAGTCCACGATCGATGTGACCGCTGATTCGAGGACCACGTCAGCAACACCTGCACCGTCTGCCGCGCCGATCGGATGATCTCTGTCGATCTTGATCTCGATGCCGAGGCCGTGGTGCTCGAGGAGGATCGATGCCGGTGCATCCGGATCGCCGGTGTATCCCACGAAAAGCGACGGATCCATGAGCCCGCCAAGTTCGCCGTCGGCGTGCGTTGCGACCGCGGTTCTGTCGCCGACAGAATATGCGGCCACGTCACCATGCGAGCGCGCCAGGCCGTCGACCGGCGCCAGGGGAGCAACGTCGTCGAGGAAGTTCCGGGCCCAGGCGATGACGCGCGCCCCACGGTCGGGATCGTACGGACCAGGCGGTCGCGGATCGCCGAGTGCGTCGGTGCCGTAGAGGGCGTCGTAGAGCGAACCCCACCGGGCGTTCGCGGCATTGATCGCGTACCGTGCGTTCGTCACAGGCACGACGAGTTGCGGACCGGCGATGCTGCGGATCTCGGGATCGACATTTTCGGTTTCGATCTCGAAGGGAGCACCAATGGGCACGAGGTAGCCGATGTCCTCGAGGAACGCGCGGTACTGGCCGGGATCATGTGGGTGATCCGCGTGTTGGCGATGCCGCTGGTCGATCGCCGCTTGAAGGGACGCCCGAACTGCGAGCAGTTCAGCGTTGCGCGGGGTGAGATCGTGGATCAACGACGACAGGCCGCTCCAGAACGTGTCGGGATCGACCCCACTTGTCGGCAATGCCTCTTCTTCGAGGAAGCTCACCAACTCGGCACCGACATACAGCCCGGCTCGCTTCATATGAGAGTCGGTGTTCATCCTCGTCTCACCATGCGGCTTCGAGAGAGGGCTTCACCTCGCTGCAGAAGACGTCCATCGTGTGCTTGGATTCATCGAGCGTCATATCACCCACGGGCAACTGCAAGACGATGTAATCGGTGAGACCGGGTTCGAGAACCGCGGCGAAACGGTCCTTGATCTGCTCAGCCGTGCCGGCACCGAACTGAATGGCACCTTCCATGTGCGCCACGATGTTTCGCAGTGGCCCGAGTGCGGCATCGCACTCGTCCTCGGATAGCACCAAGTTGTCGAACTTGTGCACGTTGTGTGTGCGACGCAGCAGGCCACTCATCCCGCGACGGATGATGCCGAGTGCCTCGTCCTCAGTCGGCGCGATGGCCAGGAGCATCGTGCAGCCGACCCGTGGTGCTGCGTCGGGCCCGTCGACGCGATGGGTGTCGCCCTTGTATGCGTTCCACGTCTCGACGTACACGTCGTAGGAAGCC
Organism: Ilumatobacteraceae bacterium; assembly: GCA_031373465.1. Taxonomy (GTDB): domain Bacteria; phylum Actinomycetota; class Acidimicrobiia; order Acidimicrobiales; family Ilumatobacteraceae; genus JAENVT01. The sequence goes on from JANMMQ010000137.1 coordinate 4,030, forward strand.
TTGTCGATCGGGCCGGGCCACATCAGGTTCATGCCGTGGCGACCGGCCGTGATGGGGCTGCCGGGATACCAGAAGGGAATCGGGTGCTGAACCGGCTTGGTCGACATCGGGATGGTCGGGAACTCGTAGAACTTCGAGTTCTCGCTGCTGATCTCGCCCGTGGCAAATGCGTCGCAGATGATGCCGAGGATGTCGACAAAGCGGTCCCTGGAGTCGAGCCAGTTGCTGCCGAACCAGTAGTGCTCGATCGGTGCGACCCCGCGACCGACACCGAAATCAAGGCGCCCATTGGTGAGGTTGTCTACGACGATCATGTCTTCGATGATGCGCACGGGATGGTGCAGGGGCAGCAACTTCACCATTGGGCCGAGACGGATGTTCTTGGTGATCTGAGACGCTGCGGCGATGAACACCTCTTGATTCGGTGCCATGCAGAGATCGGACCCGTGGTGCTCGGCGAGGTGGAACCCGGCGAAACCGGCCTCGTCCGCCATCTTGATCAGATCTAGGCGATCCTTCAGCAACTGTGGGGTTGGGGTTCCGGGAATGTCCTCGATGTGGTCGAAGATCCCGAACGATGGCTTGCCCATGATTTCCCTTTCGATCTGCGTTCGGTGATCGTGTCACGTCGCCCTGTGTGGCGCAGCGTCGGGCCTGTCGAACATCGAGGTGGTGGCCGTCAATCCGAGTGTTTGATGCCACCCCGGGGTGTCCGGAAACACTCCGATCAGCCGGCTAGCGACGCACCGCTTCGGCAATCGCCCGCGTGTCGTTGACGATTGCGACGAGCCCGAGGATCGCGATCACGAGCCAGCCGGCGCGCACGACCAGGGCGTATGGGGCGGAGCTGCGTACCCTGCCGATCGCAGCGAGGTCGCTGACCAGGACCCAGCTGCCGAAGATGGCTGCGGTAACGAGTATGACAACGAAGGTCAGCGGGAAGCACCCGACCAGGATGAGGGGCAGGAGCCACCTACGCCGGCCCCGCGCCGTCCACGAGCCCGGCCGCCGGACGGCGTCGACCACCACACCTACGAGAGCGCCGAACAAGCCTGGCAATGCGACGAACACACCGATCGCAAGCCATGTCGGTTTGAGGACCGTGAAGTCGATGCCGTCGGCGTGGACGAGCATCGATCCGACCACGGCAGCGGCGGCAAGTCCAGTGGTGAGGCGCCTGAACCAACTCGGGCCGATCAGCCACGGGGCGACCATCAGGTAGGCCGCTGCGCCGATGACGCCGAAGGCGGCGCCGAGAAGGAGAAGGTTGTAGGTACCTGCCAACGTGACCTGCCCGATGATGAAACCGTCGTCGCTCTCGACGCCCCGCACTCTGTCGGGTGATGTCACTCGCAGTAGGAGCATGGCCAGCCGGCTACCGATCCCGATCAGGACAACGCCCGCGGAGATCCCACCGACGACGAGCACGCGCATTCCCTCGAGGAACCGCTGCATCTGCCCGGGCCGCACTGTTCGATCACTCATAGTCTCTGACGGACAGACGCCCTCGAGCCTAGAACAGGTGACACAGGAGTCGAAGAACTTCCAACGACGCGTCACCCCGGCCGGTTGGCTCGTTCGTCTGTTCCGTAGTGGAAGGCTTGGGGTTGATGGGAATGCACCTCGTGGCCGCGCCGATACGCATGCTCTGCCCTCCGCCGTTCCTGTTGTCGATTGCCGCGGCGAGGTTGCAGGGCGACGCGATCACCGTCGAGGCAGAGGAGCTCGTCGTCCGTCTGTTCCAAACGGAGGGGCGCTCACTGGTGCGACTGGCCCGGCTGTTCGTCGACGATCGAGACGCCGCAGAGGACGTTGTTCAGGAGGCATTCCTTCGCCTCGCTCGCCATGCCGGCCGCATCGAGGCCATCGAGCGGGCACCCGCCTACCTTCGCTCGATCGTGCTGAACCTGGCGCGTGACCACAATCGCCGCGGGCTGGTCTCGCTACGGCACCACTCAACGAGTGGACGCGAGATCGATGTTCAGCCCGACGCCGCTGATCATCTCGTGCGGTCCGAGGAGCATCAGCGCGTTCTAGACGCTGTTCGTCAACTCCCCACGCGTCAACGCGACTGCATCACTCTGCGATATTTCGAGGAGCTCTCGATCGAGGGGATCGCGTCGACGCTCGACCTGTCGCCCAACTCCGTGAAGACGCACCTCCAGCGGGCCATGTCGGCGCTCGACAGAATGCTCGGCGAGACATGAGCGAGCTCGCCCTCGAACGGCGTCTCATCGAGGCCTTTGCCGATGCCCGGACCTCTGTGGAGGAGAACCCGGACCTGTTCGCACGCGTGACCCGGTCGCTCGAAGACGCAAGGGCTCGTCGTCGCTACCGGTGGATGATCGCCGGTTACGTCGCTGCGTTCGTCGTCGCCAACACCGCATTGGCGCTCGTGCTCTCATATTCCGACAACGGGAGGTTCAACATGCCCTGGTGGGTCATCGAATTGATCACAAACATCGTGCTCATCGCGCTGGCGATCGGATTGGGCCCGTTCATCAAACGGTTTGGTCGCTCGTACGCGGCCGATGTGTTCCGAGCCAACCCGCGAACGGGAAAGAGCTACCTCGTACTCACCGATGTCGCCTACTACCTGATCTTCACATCGTTCGTGCTCTTCACCGTCTCGTTCGTGGAGCACGATGACTGGCATCAGTCGGTGGGCAGGCAGCTCAAGGCAGAGGTGGCCCGTGTGGGTGGGATCCTGCTGATCATGGGCATCCTCCATGCGGCGAACGTTGTTGCGCTGCCGATCATCGGCCGCCTGCTGTCCAGCAACAAGCGGCTCGATGACGCCCGTCCCGACGGTGGCTCATCGCCGTCCGGCCTTTCGGTTCCCCCGCTCGGCGCCGGTACCTGGATCCTGCGTGTTGAACAGGCCCCCGCTTCGTCGCCGCCGGATCCCTCTACCGCAGTATGAAGCCGACCATGAACTGGAGCAGCACCAGGCCGAGGACGACGAACATGCTGATCGTCACCCAACGCTTCATCCGCCACCCGTCGGCCTGTGCAGTGAACGTGAACCGGGTTGCGCTGACGATCGTGCCGTAGAGGGCGATCAGGGCCAAGAAGCCCACAATCATGTGCATCGACCAGCCGAACGAGCCGACGAGCCCGCTGCCGACGATCAATACCGGGACCGTCGCTACCGCCAGAGAGATCCAACGGGCGATCTTGTTCCACTCGACTCGAGCCTTTGCGAGACCACCTGCGACGACCGTGGGCAGCATCAACGCGCCCGCTCCGACGAACAACGGCAGCATCCCGATGATCCCGACCACACGAACGATCGTCAATGTCCATCGCCGCCTCGTGCGCCGTCGGGCGACGGCCACCATGGATTGGGTCACGCCGAACACCGTGAACCCGCCAACGATGAAGATCGTTCCACTCCAGGTGAACTGGGGATCGTCGGAGATGAGCCGCATCCACGCTCGGGCGATGATGCCGAGTGCCAGTCCGCCGAACAAGCCCGCAGCCACGGTCAATGCGGGTTGGACAAGTCTCCGCGGTGAGTTCTGAACCGCAATGTCAAATTTTTCAGCGACGTCAGTCATTGTTTGCCCCGCTCGAAGTCGAAGGATCTGGACCCTTACAGACGTCGATGCGGTAGCGCCCGGGTGACAGCACTCCGGAGAATTCAGGAGCGTCAGGACCCGTCGAGTAGCCGCTCAGATGGCCTGCCACCTGGGCTTGCCGGCGAACGTGTCGCGCGGTAGTAGTCGGCGAGCAGGAGTCGGGACGCGGCCGCCTCGTCGTGCGGCACGTCATCGATGCTGTGGAAGAAGCGGGCGTTGTCGCTGCGCGTCTGCGCGGTCAGCGTCTTGATCCTGGTCCGCGCAGCGAGCGATGACTTGGGCTCGTTCAATCCGAGGTGGCCGTCGGCTCCGATGCCCAGCAGTTGCAGGTCGACTCCACCGGCGTCGTGAATCTTCTTCTCGTAGCGAGCACATGCGGCCTCGACCTCTGCTGCGCCGCTGGCCTGAAGCTCACGGTTCCGGCGCGATGACGGCAACGAGCTCGCTGTACACGCCGAGTGGGGAGCTGCCGGTCGCAAGCCCGAGAACCGCGCTGGGATGTGACGTCACGAGTCTTTCGATCGCGCCGGCGACGAAGTCCGCCACCGCGTCAGCGTCGCGTTGGATCACGACCTCCCATGTGGCTCCCATCACGATCCCGCGCATCGTTGCTGCGGGTCGAAGACCACGCGACCGCCGACCACGGTTGCCGCGACGCAATTGGCCTCGTCGAGAAGCACGACGTCTGCAGTACAGCCGGGCTCGATGCGACCGATGTCCTGGCGCTGCGCCAACCGAGCAGGAGTGGCGGACGCCGAGCGCGATGCGTCGGCCAACTCGCAGCCGGTGAAGGCCATCAGGTTTCGAACAGCGTCGTCGAAGCGAAGCACGCTGCCCGCAATCGTCCCGTCGGCAGTGCGAACGCTGTTCCCATCGACGATCACGTGAGTGTCTCCGATGCGATATTCGCCGTCACCCGTGCCGAGTGCGGAAATAGCATCAGACACCAGAGCGATCCGACCGGGGCCGAGTGCTTGCCACGCCAGGCGGACCATCGTGGGATCCACATGCACACCGTCGACGATCAGTCCGGCGATGAGCGCCGCATCGGAGAGCGTGGTGCCGGCCGGACCGGGTACCCGTGCGCTCATAGGAGTCATCGCGTTGAACAGGTGGGTGGCCCCGCGGATCCCGGCACCGACAGCGGCATTCATCTCCGCGGGACCCGCATCGGTGTGCCCGGCGCACACCGAGACGCCGTTGGCGACCAATTGCCGGATGACATCGAGCGCGTGCGGAAGTTCCGGAGCAAGCGTCACCATTGCGTAGCCGGCGTCCCGACGCCACTCCCGCACCTCGTCCACGGACAGCAGCCGCAGCCGGTGCAACGGATGTGCCCCGGCGCGCGCAGGATTCAGGAACGGCCCCTCCAGGTGCACGCCGAGCGACCGCGCGCCTGAAGGATTAGCACTGGACCAGCTGTTGACCGCGGCGACCGCGGCAGCCACCTGCGTTGCCGACGACGAGATTATCGTTGGCATGAATGAGGTCACGCCGCATTCGACGAGGAAGGCGGCCACCTCACCGATCCGTTCCGGTTGGCTGGTGAGGTCGACCCCGACCGCTCCGTTGACCTGGACATCGACGAATCCGGGCAAGACCGAACAGCCAGTCGCATCGAGATGTCCCGTCCCGCCAACCACACGTTCGGCGCCGACGGTCGAGATGGTCGAGCCCTCGATCGCCACGTCTCCATCCATCCAACTGCCGTCGACGTGAACCCTGCCACCGTGGATCACGTAGGGGGTCATGGCAGCGGAACCGGGCTGACTTCGCCGGCGCCATGCGCCGCGCGGATGGCACCGATGGCACCGAGCGGGACTGATGGATCGATCACCCGCATCCGAGACCCGAGATCGAGGGAGCCGAGGAACTCGGAGTGCCGGCCGTCGCCCGCGAGCTGAGCGGTGATCTCGTCGAGCAGGACGTCGCCGAGGGCGGCAACTCCACCGCTGAGGACGACCACCGGCTCGCGGACAATCGCTCTGCCCATCGCGACCCGTTGGCGTTGGCCGCCGGAGAGCTCTGGAACACCGCGATGTCGCGTTGGCGGGGCTGGAAGTCGGTGATGTCGCGACTGTCGACTGACCTCGTTCCGGCGGTCACCTCTTCGAGACCGGCGATCACTCTCAGCATGGTCGACTTGCCGCAACCCGACGGACCGACGAGAACGAGGAACTCGTCGTCGGGCAAGGACGCATTGGTGCCAGTCGGCGCGATGGCAGCCTCGGTAGCCGTGCTGCTCTTGCTGTCCGAGCCACACGCGGCCGGCGCCATTGTCAGAGCCGCCAAGCCGGCGGCCGGTTTGCATTCTCATATGTCTTCCCCTTGATTGTGACCGGCCGGAAACCGGATCTGGTGTCAACGACGCGTTGTCCAGTACCAATTCTGGCCAATGAGGTTCGTCTGAACCTTCGACGTGGGCGCCGAGATGGTCCCGTGCGGACCACCCGGCTGCCCGCGTTGAGCGCTGTCACCGGAGCGGGCCGTATGCGCCGTCAGCGCTGACTGCGTCGACCTGTCGTGACTTGCGAGCGGGCGTTCCGATTGGCTTTGCTACCGTGCTGTCGTGACGCCGACCGAGGTGGCGGCCGCGGGGGATGTCAACCTGACGGCCGCGTGGGTGACGATGGCCCGTCACGCGGGACACCCGGCATCGCAGTTCGACTCAATGACCATGGTTGCCACGGGTCTGCCGGTGGCCTTCTTCAATGGTGTGTTCCTCCACGCGCCGACGAGCGATCCGCAAGCGGCGATCGACGCGGCTGTCGAGTACTTCGGTGGGCGTGGTGTGCCGTTTCTGATCTGGGTCCGCGAAGGACTCGACGAACCACTGCTGACTGCTGGTCAAGCGGCGGGTCTGCGCGACGCCGGTGAAGTGCCGGGGATGGCACTGCGTGCAGTCGAGCAGATTCCCGAGCGTTCTGCCTCGTTGCTCGATGTTGTCATCGCTCAGGATGATGCAGACATCGAGGCGCACCGGGCAGTCATCACGGCCGGGTTCGAGCTGCCATCCGACACGGCCGAGGAGATCATCGGCGACGGGCTGCTGGACGACCCAGACGTTGCGGTGGCGATCGGGAGGCTGGAGGGTGTCCCCGTAGCGACTGCGCTCCTCTGCCGATCGGGTACGACAGCCGGGGTCTACAACGTGGCCACCGTGCCGGACTATCGGCGGCAGGGATACGGCGAAACAGTCACCTGGGCCGTCGTTGCGGAAGGCGTGCGGCGGGGATGCACCCACTCGATCCTGCAGTCGAGCCCAAGCGGCTATCCGGTCTATCGCCGGATGGGATATCAGGACGTGGCGAAGTACCTGCGACTCGAGGGTCCGCCGAACAGCTGAGAGCCGAGGGGGACGGTCGCTGTCATGCGGCGCCGTCGTGAATCGTCGGTCCGGCGATCGTGGTCGCCGACCCCGAGTGGCAGGAGAAGGTGTAGTTGTCGTCGACCTCGAGCCCGGCGTAGCCCGAGTTCGAAGTTTGTGCTGCGGCCGGGACCTGCACGAATACTCCTGTGGTCGCGACGACTCTGCCTGTCGTCGCGACACCCACCACGACCATCAGTCCGGTCACCACGACCGTCGCGCCGGCCGAGCCGTTCCACTCTGCGCTGTACCAGTACATGGTCACGTCACTCGACTGGAGGGGTAGGTCGGCTTCGACGGCGTGGGACGGCACGGGCTCGCCCGGCAACGGCGACCCGACGGTCGATTTCCTGTACGGGCCGAACAACGTGCAGGCATACGCGTTCGGTGGCCCGACGACATTGACGCTCGACGAGTTTGTCGCAGCCGGTCGCGCCGCCAACGCAGTCGCGCACTCCTGCCCGGTGGTGCCCGACTCGACCGCGTCCATAACGGTCGGCGGCGAGCCGGCAATCATCGATGAAGTCGACTGCGGGGTGTTCGCCATCAGCGGAACAGTGATCCACGCCGGCCGGGTCTACGCCTTCTTCACCTTCGATCAGCCGGGGCTAGGAAGACGAGATGCGGGCTTGGTTCAGCTCGTTGCTCCAATCGATTGCGTTCGCTGCATAGCGCCCAAGAATTGAACGAACGTTGACGACATCGGATGAGACCGTGTGCGAGTCTGTCGACGATGTCGTGCAGGCGGGTTTTTCGACGAGGGCGGGGAGTTGGGCTCCTTGTCACGGCGCTCGTCGTGACAGCTTGTTCGGCCGGCACAGCGGAATCGACAGTGACGAGCAGTGCACAGCCTCCGGCCGCTACGAGCTCTCCGTCCACCACGATCGGCGCTGTGCCGGCCGATTCGACCACCACCACCACCACCACCCCATGGGACGGGCCCTGCGGCCGGCCGGGCGCCGCGGCGACGTCATACGACCACGTGATCTGGATCTGGATGGAGAACAAGGATCGAAGCGCAGTCTTCGACTCGACCAAAGCGCCCTTCCTGCACGGCCTTGCCGAGGCATGCGGAACTGCGTCGAACTACGTCGATCATGGGATCCACCCATCGCTTCCGAACTACATCGCTGCGACGACCGGTGCAACGCAGGGCGTGTTTGATGATGGCGACCCGCGGCAGCACAAGTTGAGCGTCGACAACATCTTCCGTCAGGTGCGCGCCATCGGCAATACTTCGAAGAGCTACGAGGAAGCCATGCCGGCCAACTGCTTGCTGCAGTCCAGTGGTCGATATGCGGTGAAGCACAACCCGGCGGCGTACTTCGTGGGCGGCGATGATCGCACCGCATGCGAACAGGACAACGTGCCCTTCGATCAGTTCTTATCCGATCTGGCCGGTGGTCTTCCGAACTTCGCCATGATCACCCCGGACATGTGCAACGACACGCACGATTGCCCAGTCGCGACGGGCGACAAGTGGTTGTCCGACGTTGTCGCCCGCATCACCGAGTCGTCCACGTATCGAGACGGACGGACAGCATTGTTCGTCGTGTTCGATGAGAGCGAGGGCGCAGGAACGACACCGTTCGTCGCGGTCGCCCCTTCGATAGTTCCGGGCACGGTCGCAGATGGCCAGCTCGATCACTACGCGCTGTTGGCGTTCACCGAGGACGCGCTGGGAATCACTGACCATCTCGGCAAGGCGGCCGACGCGCCGAGCATGGCGCAGGCGTTCGGGCTCTGGAGGGGCGCCCGGTCAGATGCCCGAGCTGTAGTCGAATTCGGTCGAGAACGATGCCCGTCGTCCGCTTCCACCACGGATCTCCCAACGCAGGACTTCGTCCGTCGAGACCAAGACCTGACCGAAGATCTCTGTGCCCGGGTGGTCGAACCCGGGGATGCCGCATTGGACGTCGTCGGGATCCGACGCCTCGCCCTCGGCCTCGACGGTGATGTAACCGACGACGTCGATCCGCTTGCGCGGCGCGACGTGCTCGACGGTGATGCGTGCCCGGCGGACCGCGTGAACCTCGCCGATGGCGGGTCCGTACAGGTTCGACACGGTCCCACCGGCACGGCCGAGATAGATGTCGGCGAGCGCCTGTATCTGGGCGTCGTCCGCACGCTCGTCGACGTAGAACACGACCTCCCACGGCGTGCTCGGCTGGACCTCGCCGTGATATCGCAGGGACATGACCACGTTGAAGTTCGACAGGTCGAGGTCGCCTGCGTGACCTTCCTGCACGTGCCACGACAATCTGGTGCGCTACTCACGCTCGAATCTCCCCGCGGCGAAGAGTAACATCACGAAAAACGAACAGGGGGCACGCTATGACTTGGACGCTGGAAGGTACCTACTTCGAGAATTGCTCGTGCGACACGATCTGCCCGTGCACGTGGTCCGGCTTGACCGCCCACGCCACACGCGACCGCTGCCTGGCGATGCTCGCCTTTCATATCGACCGCGGTGACATCGAGGGGGTCGACGTCAGTGGACTGACGTTCGCGATGGTGCTCGACACCCCTCCGGTCATGGCCGACGGTGGATGGAAGGTCGGCGTGGTGCTGGACGAAGCTGCCACCGAGCAGCAAGCCGGTGCGCTGGGCCGAGTGTTAGGCGGCGAGCTCGGAGGACCGCCGGCGATGTTGGGCCCGCTCATCGGCGAGATGGCCGGCATCGAACGGGCGCCTGTGGAGTGGCATCAGTCCGACGACACGTTCACCGTTCGTTTCGGTGATCTGATCGATGTTGAAGTCAAATCGCTGCTTGTCGGTGACCTCCCTGAGCCAGTGACGCTCCTCAACGTGTTCCACCCAGCCAACACCACCCTCACCGTGTCTCCGGCGACGAAGTCGAAAATCGATGTGTTCGGGATCCGCTTCGACGGCACCGGCACCAGCGGGTTCAACGCTCCGTACGCCTGGTCGGCGTGACTTCGTCTGCGGCCGCGCTCGAACGCCCGGCGCTGCGCCTCACGACACAGACAATCGTCATGATGGGTGTCGGCGCGCTGGCTTGGGCCGGCGTGATCGCTTACGCGCGCCAGATGGGCAACGGCGTCGGAACCATGGGGATACCGCTCGGCGAGTTCATGGGGATGTGGTCGCTGATGATGACGGCGATGATGCTTCCCGCGGTCGCGCCAGTCGCATCTCTGGTCATCCGTACGATCGGGTCGGACCGCACTCGCCGCTTGATCCTGTTCGCCGGCGGCTACTTGGTGGTGTGGGCCGCTGCCGGCATCCCTGCGTACTTCGCGCTGCGCATCGTCGACGATCAGGTCGGCGGTCACCCGACCGTCATGCGCACCATCGCAGTCGTGGTGCTCGCCGTAGCCGGCGTCTACCAGCTGACCCCGCTGAAGGCCGTCTGCCTGCGCCACTGCCGGTCGCCGCTCGGCCAGCTCCTGCACTACGGCAACGTCAAGGGCCGCGCCCGAGACCTCAGGATCGCAGTGCACCACGCCGGCTTCTGCCTCGGTTGCTGCTGGGGGCTCATGTTGCTGTTCGTCGCCTTCGGTGTCATGAACTTGTGGGCGATGCTCGGACTTGCAGTCATCGTGGTCAGCGAGAAACTGTTGCGTCGAGGTGCAATTGTCAGCCGCCTCGCCGGCGTGGTCTTCATCGTGCTCGCCGTACTGGTCGCAGCGTCGCCACGGGTCGCCGACGCGGTGGTGCCGTCCATGCCATCGGGCCCCGCACCGGCGATGGACATGTGACCGCCATTCGACAAGCGTTTGAACGTTGCGGCCCCGCATAGGGGCGGCAGTGTTCAAACGCATCGCAACAACTGGAGCGCGATGGCACTGCCTCGGAAGATGGAGCGGGTGACGGGAATCGAACCCGCATAGCCAGCTTGGAAGGCTGGAACTCTAGCCATTGAGCTACACCCGCGATGTCGGAGCCGCGAGCATATCTCCGCTGGCGCCGACCGTCCCGGGTGGGCTGCGACGCCGTGACCCGGCCACAATGGACGACATGTACGCCCAGAGCATCCTCGGTGCCAACCTCTCGCCGATGTCGGCGGACGAAACGCCGGCACAGACGATGTGGGAGTGGGGGTACGACGGTGTCCAGGTCGGCATCTGGGAATGCGCTCCTGGAACGATCAGTGGGCCGACCGACGACTACGACGAGATGATGTGCATGGTGTCGGGCCGGGTCACGGTGACGCATGACGACGGCGAATTCGACATCTCGCCGGGTACGGCGTGGGTCACGCCGCGGCATTGGGACTCGACGTGGACGGTGCATCAAACCGTGCGCAAGATGTTCGTCATGGATAACCGCCCGGGGCAGGCCGCACCGGCGGCATACCTCGCCAACGCTCACTCGGCCATGCTCGGCAGGCCGGTGCCTCGTGCCAGTCCGATCAAGGGCGAGCCTCACGAATCGACCGCAGAGCTTTGGGTCCACAACGGCCTGAACGTGGGTGTGTGGGAAGCGACACCCGGAATTTTTCCGGCCAGCCGCGACGGCTATGACGAAGTCTTCGTGTGCCTCTCCGGCTCGGCGACGATGACCGGAAACGACGGCGTCCGCTACGACCTGTCAGCCGGATCGGTCCTGTTCACGCCTTCCGGTTTCACCGGGCGGTGGGATGTCACCGAGACGTTCCGCAAGGTGTACTGCATCATCAAGCGATAGAGCGGCGCCGCGCGACGGACGAATCGCGCCGTAACGTGACCCAATGAACGCACTGCAGATCCTCGGGATCGTCGTCGGCATCATCGTGCTCGTCGGCATTCTGTCCTCGGTCAAAACGGTCGGCACCGGCAACGTCGCGGTGACAACCGTCTTCGGCAAGTACCACGGCATCAAGCGGCCGGGACTCAACCTCCTCGTCCCGTTTGTGGAGCGCGTGCATCGCCGCATCAGCGTGCAGAACCGCGCTGTCGAACTGCAGTTCCAGGCCATCACACAAGATCAGGCCAACGTGTACTTCACGGCGATGATGGTCTACAGCGTCTTCAACGAGAACGAGGAGACGATCAAGAACGTGGCGTTCAAGTTCGTCACCGAGAAGGACTTCCTCACCGCACTCGTGCGCAGCGTCGAGGGCAGCACCCGCGGCTTCGTCGCCTCGATGAAGCAGGCCGAGATCCTCGGCTTGCGCGGCGAGATCGTCAAAGAGGTCAAGGAGAACCTCGATAGCACCGTCGAGACATGGGGTTACCACGTGATCGATCTTCAGCTCAACGACATCACCTTCGATCAGGCCATCACGACCTCGATGGCTCAGGTCGTCGCATCGAACAACCTCAAAGCAGCTGCGACGAACGAGGGCGACGCTCTGTTGATCCGCAAGACCAAAGAAGCAGAGGCCGTGGGAACTGCGGTGCGCATCGAAGCCGAGGCGGAGCGAACCGCCGCACAGCTACGCGGTCAGGGCGTTGCGCTGTTCCGCGAAGAGGTGGCCCGTGGTCTCGCACAAGCAGCGCGCGAGCTCGAAGACAACAGCGTCGACTCCTCGCTCATCCTGTTCTCGATGTGGACCGAGTCGATTCGGCACATGGCCGAGAACGGGAAGGGCAACGTGCTGTTCCTCGACGGCTCCCCGGCCGGCATGCAGGACCAGATGCGTGACCTCATGGCCATGCAGCAATTGCAGGTCGCGGCTCGTCCGAAGCAGGCCGATGAGTAAGATTTCGCCAGTGGAATTGGTGCAGACCCTTCCGGCTCGGTGGTACACCGACCCAGGCGTGTTCGAGCGCGAGCGCTGGCCGATCTTCGGCTCCTCGTGGGTGCACATCGCCTACGAGCATCAACTTCGGCGAGCCGGCGACTACGTGGCGGAGAACCTCGCCGGCTGGCCGATCTTCGTGCGCCGCAACGAGGATCGAAGCCTGGTCGGTTTCTACAACATGTGCCCACACCGCGCTGGCCCGATCGTGTGGGACGGGGAGGGCCATCAGGCCAACTTGGTCTGTCGTTATCACGGATGGGCGTTCCGGAACGACGGCATGCTGTTGAACGCGCGCGACTTCGGTTGCGAGGTCCCAGAGGGAATGAACCTGACGAAGATCCAAGTCGAGTCGTGGCGCGGCATGGTCTTCGTGTGCCTCGACCCGACTGTTCCCCCGTTGCACGAGTGGCTCGGCAAGTTCCCCGATGAGGTCGCCCATGTCGAGCTCGAGTCGTTCCAGTTCCATAGCCGCAGCATTCGCAACGTCGCCTGCAACTGGAAGACGTACGGCGACAACTTCATGGAGGGGTACCACCTTCCCACCGTTCACCCGGCAATGAGCCGCGATGCGGACGCCCTGAACTACAAGGTGCTGATCAAGGACGACCGCAAGTGGAACATCCACGAGATGCCCCCTCGCGATCACTCGACGTTCGGCGTGTTCGGTTGGTTCTGGCCGACGTTCGCCTTCGACGTTTTCCCCGGCGGGTTCGCGGTCGAACGCTGGCTACCGCGAGGCCACACACACAGCGACCTGATCTTCGAGTACTTCTTCGCCGACGACACCGAGCACGACGTCGAAGCCATCATCAAGTTCAGCGAGCAGGTAGCCGACGAGGATGCCCGCGTGTGCGAACACGTGCAGCGCAACCTGAACGCCGGCAACTACGACGTCGGTGTGCTCAGCCCGAAGTGGGAAGAGGGC
>JANMMQ010000158.1:0-6251 GCA_031373465.1 Ilumatobacteraceae bacterium
ATCTACCCCGCCTGCCGATCGAGCAGCATCGCGTCGCCGAAGCTCAGGAACCGGTAGCGCTCGGCGATCGCGATGTCGTACAGCCGGCGCCACCGCTCGCCGATGAAGGCATCGATCATCATCAACAGTGTGGTGCGCGGCAGGTGAAAGTTGGTCATCATCAGATCGACCGCCTTCCACTCGTACGGCCGGTTGATGAACAGCCTGGTGCGGCCGCTCAGCTCTCCCGATGCGGACGCAGACTCGAGGGCGCGCACCGTGGTCGTGCCCACCGCGACGACGCGCTTCGCCCGGCGGCACTGCTCGAGCACCTGTGCATCGACTCGGTAGCGCTCGCTGTGCATCACATGCTGCGTCAGGTCGTCGACCACGACGGGCTTGAAGGTGTCGAGGCCGACAACGAGCTCGACGGTCGAGACTTCGACTCCCAGGGCTGCAATCGCGGCGAGCAGTTCCGGCGTGAAGTGCAAACCCGCTGTTGGCGCCGCCGCGGATCCCGGCTCGGTTGCATAGACGGTTTGATATCGGTCCGGCTCGGCCAGGTCGACACCGATGTACGGAGGCAGCGGCATCTCCCCGTGACGCTGCAGAAGGGCCAGCGGCTCGCCCTTCGCAACGATCTCGACGGTCCAGGTGTCGCCGCTCGGCATCCTTCGTCCTATCTCGACAAGCGCCTCGCCCGCGGAGTCGAGGAGTTGCTCGCCGATCCGCAGCTTGCGGGCGGGGCGAATCATCGCTTCCCACGTACGGCGGTCGTCGCTGCATGGTTCGAGCAGCAGCACTTCCGCCGCTCCCCCGGTCTCGCGGTGCAGACGAAGGCGAACCGGGATCACCCTTGTGTCGTTGACCACGAGCAGATCACCCTCGGCGAGGAGCGACGGGAGGTCGCGCACATGGAGGTGGCCTGGCGCGCCGCTGCCTCGGTCGACCATCAGCCGAGCCGCGTCGCGGGGCTCGATCGGCACCTGGGCGATGCGCTCGACCGGCAGTTCGTAGTCGAAGTCCGTCAGGCGCATGGGCAGCTCAGGTTACGGGTCAGTGTGCAGTCGTGTGACACCATGGCCCCATGACGTGGCTACGAACGGATCAGGTGGCCTGTGGCGCTGACGGAGCTATGGACCTACACGTGTGGACCCCCGATACACCGCCCAAAGCGGCGATCCTGGTGATCCAAGAGATCTTCGGGGTCGGCAAGTACATCCGCGCCGTCGGTCAGCGTCTTGCCGACGCCGGTTACCTCGTCGGTGCCCCCGACCTCTTCTGGCGGTTTGCCCCGAACTGGGAGAGCGATCACACCGAAGCGGGTCTCGGCGCGTCGTTCGAGAAGGTGCAGCAGCTCGACTTCCCGTCGGCGGTCTCCGACTGCTCGGCGGCGTTGGAGCATCTGAAGGGCCCGCCGGGCATCTCGGCAGCTCCGGCCGTGATGGGTTTCTGTCTCGGTGGCACGTTGGCGTTTGCGGTTGCCGTCAACGCCGAACCGAGTTGTTGCGTCAGCTACTACGGCTCCGGCGTGCCGTCGATGCTGGATCAGATCGACCAGGCGAACTGTCCGACGCTGTTCCACTTCGGCAACGACGATCCGTACATCCCCAACGAGGGAATCGACCAGGTCGCAGCAGCCATGGCCGGGCGGCAGTTGTTCCAGCTCAACGTCGAGAACGCCGGCCACGCATTCGACAACCACGAGAGTGACACCTTCTACAACGAAGCGGCCGCCAGCTCCGCGTGGGCCAAGACGATGGCGTTCCTGGCGACCAACCTTCCGGCGTGAGGGCGCTCGTCCGTCGACCCGGTCCTCGACTGAACGAGGGGTTGCTCACCCATTTCGTGCGCATCGAGGTCGACGTCGATGTGGCCACGCGACAGTGGAAGGAGTACGTCGCCACGATGGCCCGTCATGGTTGGGAGACCGTCGAGATCCCTTCCGAAGACAGCTGTCCCGATGCAGTGTTCGTGGAGGACACGATCGTGATGTACGGCGATCTCGCCGTGATCTCGCGTCCTGGCGCCCCTACGCGGCAGCCTGAGACCGCCGCAGTTGCGGACGTCATCGGAGGTCTTGGCTATCGCATCGCCCGGATCGAACCGCCCGGGACCTTGGACGGTGGCGATGTGTTGAAGGTCGACGACACGATCTACCTCGGCTTGGGTGGGCGGACCAACGCGGCCGGCATCGACCAACTCGCGGCCCATCTCGAGCCGCTGGGAGCAACCGTCGTGACCGTCCCTGTCAGCAAGGTCCTCCACCTCAAGTCTGCTGTCACGGCGTTGCCCGATGGCACCATCGTCGGATGGCCGAACGCCGTCGACGACGCTGGTCTGTTCCCGAAGTTCTTGGCAACGCCAGAGGAATCCGGTGCCCACGTCGTGCTGCTCGGCGGGGACCGTTTGCTGATAGCGGCGGACTGCCCGTTGTCGGCGGAGATGTATCGGTCGATGGGCTACCAGCCAGTCGAGGTAGACATCGGCGAGTTCCAGAAGCTCGAAGGTTGCGTGACGTGCCTCAGTGTGCGCCTGCGCTCAGAACCACAACACCGAAAGGACAGCTAGAACGATGGCTCGCTTCACGAACGGTTCACCGGCCAGGCCGCCCACGGACGCAGATCCGGTGACGTCACGGCGCGGACACTTCTGGGTCGGCGCTGGACCGCACGCTGATACCGGCGCGGCGCGTGGGCCGATGTACGTCTACTGGGAAGCGCCGGTCGAAGTGACCAAGCCCTACCCGATCGTGCTGGTCCACGGTGGCGCCGGGCAGGGGCTCGACTACCTCAGCACACCCGACGGCCGCGCCGACATTGCTCGTCCGGCAGGGTTGGGTGGTGTACGTCGTCGACCGGCCGGGCCACGGCCGTTCGGCCTATGTCCCCGACGCACTCGGCCCGATGGGGCCGCCTCTCCCCATCGAGGTCCTGAGAGGGATCTTCATCCCACCGAGCGATGGGCCGGGCGCGATGCCATTTGCCGATCTCCATACCCAGTGGCCGGGTGACCGCAACGATCCCGAGGACCCCGCACTGCTGCAGTTCCTGGCGTCGGTCGGCCCGTTTGCTGCCGACGCTGCCGATCGTCAGGCCCTCGAGCAGCAGCGGCTCGTCGAGTTGCTCGACAAGATCGGTCCGGCGTTCGTCGTCAGCAACTCCCTCGGCGGGCCCGCGGGCTTCCTCGTGGCCGACGCCCGGCCAGACCTCATCGTCGGACTAGTGCAACTCGAGCCGATCGGCCCGGCCTTTGCGACGATGCTCGGCCCCGACACGCTGCAATGGGGTGTCGCTGCGGTACCGATGACCTTCGATCCCCCGGCTTCGTCACCCAGCGATCTCAGCCTGGTCGAGAGCGAACCACCAGCACCCGGCGCACCAGTGTTGACACTCCAGACTGAGCCCGCCAGGCAGCTGACCAACCTGGCCAAGGTGCCGATCGCGGTGGTATCGGGCGAGGCGTCGGTGTTTCGCTTCACCAATGAGCCGCTGGTCCAGTTCCTGAAGCAGGCCGGCTGCGACGTCGAGCACATCGAGCTGCACGAGCGCGGCGTGCGCGGCAACAGTCACGGCGCGATGTTCGAGCG
Source organism: Ilumatobacteraceae bacterium (assembly GCA_031373465.1). Taxonomy (GTDB): domain Bacteria; phylum Actinomycetota; class Acidimicrobiia; order Acidimicrobiales; family Ilumatobacteraceae; genus JAENVT01. The sequence goes on from JANMMQ010000158.1 coordinate 3,569, forward strand.
CAACAACGCCGAAGTGCTCGCTGTCGTCACCGACTGGATGGACGCCCAACTGGGCTAATCGAACAGGGAGGTCGTGGCGGCCGGACCACTTGCCGGGGGTGTGAGACCGATGTGTTCGTAGGCGGCCGCCATCGCAACCCGGCCGCGCGGCGTGCGCGCCAGCATGCCCTGCTGGATCAGGAACGGCTCGTACATGTCCTCGACGGTCTCGGGCTGCTCGCCGATGCTGATTGCCAGGGTGCTGAGCCCAACCGGCCCGCCATGGAACTGCTTGCAGATCGCGGACAGGATGGCCCGGTCGACCTTGTCGAGCCCGCGCCCGTCGACCCCGAACAGCTTCAGCCCATCCTGCGCCGTATCGACGGAGATGGTGCCGTCGCCGCGCACCTCGGCGTAGTCGCGGACGCGGCGCAGCAACCGGTTGGCGATTCGCGGTGTGCCTCGCGACCGACGGGCAATCTCCCACGCGGCCTCGGGCGTGATGCTGACGCGCAGGATGCCGGCGGCGCGGCGAACGATCGTCTCCAACTCGTCATCGGCGTAGTAGTCGAGCCGGGCGACGAGCCCGAAACGGTCGCGCAACGGCCCGGTGATCATGCCGGTTCGCGTCGTGGCGCCGACCAATGTGAATGGTGGGAGCGTGAGCCGGATCGACGAGGCCGCAGGGCCCTTGCCCACGACGATGTCGAGCTGGAAATCCTCCATCGCCGGATAGAGGATCTCTTCGACAACTCGTGAGAGACGATGGATCTCGTCGATGAACAGCACGTCGCCGTCCCCGAGTTTGGTGAGAATTGCCGCCAGGTCACCGGCGCGTTCCAACGCAGGGCCGGACGTGATGTGCATGTGCACGCCCATTTCGACCGCAACGATTCCGGCCAGGCTGGTCTTGCCGAGGCCGGGAGGGCCTGCCAGCAGGAGATGGTCGGCGGGCTGACCGCGCATCTTCGCGGCTTCGAGCACGATCGACAGATGCTCTTTCAGTTCGCCCTGGCCGACGAACTCGCTCAACCGTCGTGGCCTCAGGCCCGCTTCGTCGGCCTCTTCGACATCGTCGGTCGGCGATGGATCAAGGAACTCCTCACGCACGCCGGACTCCCAGCAGTCGCAGCGCATCGCGCAGCAGGTCTTCCGCAGAACCCGAATCCGGCAGGTCGCGCATCGCTTCGCGGATCTCCTCGGATGCATATCCGAGACCGGCCAGCGCCTCGCGGACGTTCCCGACCGTCGTGCTGCCACCACCGGTCACGAGCGGATCGAGCATCGGCAGGTTGAGACGGTTGCGCAACTCGACCAACAGTCGCTCGGCCGTCTTCTTGCCGACACCGGGCACCAACGTCAGCGCGCCGAGATCGCTGCCGGCGACGATGTCGACGAGAGCAGTCGGCGAATGCGTTCCGAGAATGGCGACAGCAAGGGCCGGACCGATGCCATGAGTCGCGATCAACACATCGAAGGCGGCACGCTCATCGCGGCGCAAGAACCCGAACAGGGTTTGCGCGTCTTCACGGATGTGATGGTGGATGTACAGGAAGACCGGCGAGGTCGGTTCCAGTTCGGCGAGCGTGCGGGGCGTGACCGTGACGAGATAGCCGACACCACCGACCTCGACGAGCACGCGCCCGTCGTCGAGGCGCTCCAGCACCGAACCGCGCAGCGAGCCGATCATGCGCGCGCCGCCGCCGCTGTCAGGGCCTCGATGTGCCGGCGCAACGGAGCCGACGAGAGATGACAAAGCGCCAGCGCGGCCGCGTCGGCAGCGTCGGCCGGCTTTGGCGGAGCGGAAAAGCCAAGCCGGACCTGCACCATCTTCTGCACTTGAGCCTTGTCGGCGCCACCCCAGCCCGCGACCGAGCTCTTGACCTGGTTCGGCGTGTACTGCACGACCTGGCAACCGAATGCCGAGGCTTCGGCGAGTGCCAGCCCGCTGGCCTGACCGACACTCATCGCGGTGCGCACGTTGACCTGGAAGAAGACCTGCTCGACGGCGACGACGTCAGGACGGAACTCGCGGAGCAGGGCGACGATCTCGGCCTGCAGAGCCGCCAGTCGCTTCGGCAACGCATCCGTGGGCGGCGTGCGCAGAACGCCGAGCGACAATGCCTTCGCACTGCCCGGACTGGTGCTGTCGAGCACCGCGTACCCACACCGGGTCAGGCCGGGATCGATCCCCAAGACTCGCTGCGCAACGAACACAGGTTCGTACTGTAGTACCCGCGGGTCTCCCGACGGGTGATCACGGCAGCGAGTTCAGTACCTCGACCAGTTCGCTGACGGGCCGATACGTCAATCCTGCGATCGCTCGGTGGGCATAGCGGATCACGCCGCCCCCATCCACGATGAAGACGCTGCGTCGCAAGAAGCCGAGCGGCCCGAGCGTGCCGTACAAGCCGGAGACCGACTTGTCCGTGTCGGCCAACAGCGGGAACTTCAAACCGTGCTTGCTGGAGAACGTCTCGTGACTCTCGACGCCCTGTGCCGAGATGCCCAGCACCTGAGCGTTGAGCGCGTCGAACGCCGCCAGCTCGCGGTTGTACGAGTTCAACTGCTTCGTGCACACGGGCGTGTCGTCACCCGGGTAGAAGACCAGCACTACAGGCTGTCCGGTGTAGTCGGACAAGGAAACCGTCGACCCACCGGTGGCGGGCAGTCGAAAGTCCGGAGCGTCGTCATCGACTCCCAC
>JANMMQ010000185.1:0-2224 GCA_031373465.1 Ilumatobacteraceae bacterium
GACCACGTACGCGCCGGCCCCCCAGTGCAGAACGATGTCGACGCTGAAGTCGCTGCCGAGGATGTTCTTGCCGATGTAGCCCGCCGCGTAGGCCTCGTTGAGGGCTGTGGCAACCCGCTCCTGCGCGAACGCCATCTCACCGCGGATGTACAGGAAGCACTGCGACAGGCCGGCGGCGTAGCAGGCGATGAGGCATCCCTCGATGAGTTGGTGGGGATCGAGCTCCATCAGCAGCCGGTCCTTGTAGGTGCCTGGTTCGCTCTCGTCACCGTTGACCACGAGGTACCGCGGCCACACCGCTTGCGGCGTGAGACCCCACTTCACACCGGCCGGGAAGCCCGCACCGCCGCGGCCCAGCACCGTCGCGCTCTTGACGTCGTTGTGAACGTCGACAGGCGATTTGGCCAACGCAGCCTGCAGACCTTTGTAACCGTCGGTGGCCAGGTAGCGATCGAGCGTGTGCGAGTCGGCGTACTCGAATCGAGACGTGACGATGCGCGGGCGGTCGCCGGCGACAAACCCCGGGGCGTGCGGGTATGTCGCGCCGATCACTTCGGCACCTCGGTGGGTGCCGGCATCCAGGTCGGCGCGGCAGTGACGTCGTCGGGGGCGAACACACCAACGGAGCGCTCGTGAGGGATGTGTTGGCGCACTCGGGCGACAGTGCCATGCGGCGGGATCTCGCCGTCGAGGCGATCGTCAAGGAGATCGTCGATCAGCTTGTCGAGATCACCCGGAGTCACCCGGTAGCGGTACCGGTAGTTAACCTGCAGACATGGCGCCTCGGTGCACGCTGCCTGGCACTCTGCGTGCTCGAGCGTGAACAGGCCGTCGAGAGTTGTGCTGCCGGCCTTGATACCGAGCCGTTGTTCGGCGTGATGCATCAACTCGTCGGCGCCGAGCAAAGCGCACGACATCGTGCCGCAGATGTTGATGACATACTTGCCGACCGGCTCGAACTTGAACATCTCGTAGAAGGTCGCCGTGCCGAGGACCTCTGCGGATGTGGCCCCGACGAGCTCACCGATGTGCTTGATGGCCTCGTTGGTAACGTAGCCGTCCTGCTGCTGGGCGAGGTGCAGCAACGGGATGGTCGCGGAGCGAGCCTTCGGGTAACGCCCGATGATCTCTTTGGCATAGACGACGTTGGCCTCGTTCAAGCGCGCCATCACCTATCAACCTCGCCGAGTACGGGATCGACCGACGAGATGACAGCAACCGCATCAGCGATCAATCCGCCGCGAAGCATGTGCGGCATGCATTGGATGTTGACGAAGCTCGGTGCGCGAACGTGCAAGCGGTAGGGGGTGGCCGAACCGTCGCTGGCGATGTAGCAGCCGATCTCGCCGCGCGGACTTTCGATCGCGGTGTACACCTCGCCCTCGGGAACCTTGAAGCCCTCGGTGAAGATCTTGAAGTGGTGGATCAACGCCTCCATCGACTCGTCGATTCGAGCGCGCGGAGGTGGGGTGATCTTCTTGTCCTGGATTCGGTAATCGCCGGCGGGGATGCGATCGAGGATCTGCCGGACGATCTTCATGCTCTCGCGCACTTCGTTGAGGCGAATGGCGTAGCGGTCGAAGGCATCGCCGTAGGAGCCGACGATGACATCGAACTCGAGTTCAGGGTAATGAAGGTATGGCATGTCGCGGCGAAGGTCCCAAGCTGTGCCGGTGCTGCGCAAGATCGGGCCGGTGGCTCCGAGCGCGATCGCCTCTTGCGCCGTGATGACGCCGACGCCCTGAAGACGCTCCCGCCAGATCGGCTGACCCGTCATCAAGGTGTCGTACTCGGCCAGACGAGGTGTGATGAGATCGAGCAGTCGCAGCACATCGTCGCGCCATCCTGAAGGCAGGTCGGCAGCGACGCCACCCGGCCGGATGAAGTTGTGGTTCATCCGCAACCCTGTGACCTTCTGGAAGAACCGCAGCACTTCTTCTCGCTCGCGCCAGCCGTAGATCATCATCGACACGGCGCCGATGTCCATGCCGTTGGTGGCAAGGAAGAGCAGGTGGCTGCTCATCCTGTTGAGCTCGCTCAGCAGCATGCGCATCCACACCGCGCGCTCGGGGATGTCGCCGTCGATGCCGAGCAACTTCTCGGTGGCCATCGAGAACACCAACTCGTTGTTCAGCGGGCTGACGTAATCCATCCGCGTGACGTTGGTGCCGCCCTGCATGTAGGTGAGGTTCTCGCCCGTCTTCTCCATGCCGGTGTGGAGGTA
>JANMMQ010000328.1:0-6238 GCA_031373465.1 Ilumatobacteraceae bacterium
CGTCCGGCACGCAACGCAAGCTCGACGAGCTGATCCGCGCATCGACCCGCGCCGACAACACACTGATTGCGGTGGAGGAGGCGCCCGACGAACAGCTACAGGCCCTCGCCCATCTCAACATCGCTGACCGCAGCCGCGCCGCCGACGAGGACGGGACGCTACCGTAGACCGGTGCATCCGGCCCTGAACTTCGACGTCACGATGGGGTTCTACTTCTTTCCGCGAGGTGGCAGCGCGCAGGTGGCCCGCTATCTCTGTCGTGCACTGGTCCGCACCCCATGGAAGCCGACCCTGTTCACCGGCTCTGTCGGAACATCCGACGAGACCTCCTATGCCAGCCGGTTCTTCACCGGGATCGAATGCCGATCGCTGGACTATTCAGCGGCAATGGCGGACTGGCGCGATGGTCGCGACGCCATGGCCGGTCCTGTGCCGATGCCCGCCTCGTACGAGGACAAGCAGGGTGTGCCGGATCGCATGATCCTGGATCTCGACGAAGCGGCGTTCGATCGACAGGCCACCAGCTGGGCCCGATTTTTCGCCAGCAGCACCGTTGGTCCGCCCGACGTCGTGCATCTCCATCACCTCACCCCGATGCACGAAGCAGTGAAGGTGGTCTGGCCGAACGTTCCGGTCGTGACTCATCTGCACGGCACCGAGCTGAAGATGTTGTCGTCATTGCGCGATGGCTCGATTGCAGCGCGGCCCGGACGGTTCGGCGCCGAGTGGGCCGAGCGCATGCGGGGGTGGGCCGAGGGTTCCGATCGAGTTGTCGTTGTCGCTGCGCACGACAAGGAGCTCGTGCAGGATCTGCTCCCAGTAGATCCGGTGCGCATCGCCACCATCGCAAGTGGCGTCGACACAGAAGTGTTTGCTCCGCGTCGGACCTCCCCAGCAAAGCGCCTGAAGCTTTGGAAGCGGTGGCTCGTCGATCAACCGAAGGGCTGGCGACCGGGCCAGCCCGCGGGTTCGATCCGCTATGACAAAGCCGAACTGGCGGCATTCACCGACGCGGACGGCCGTCCCGTGCCGGTTGTGCTGTTCGCCGGGCGGTTCATGCGCTTCAAGCGGCTGCAGTTGCTCATCGAGGCTCATCACCTCATGAGGACCACCACGTCGTGTCGTGCTGTGTTGGTGATCGCCGGTGGGTTCCTGTGCGAGTGGGAGGGCGAGCATCCCTATGACACGGTCCGCCGGTTGGGCGCCGAGGCCGTGTTCTTCGCCGGCTGGCGCGATCACGCAGAGCTCGCCGAGATCCTCAGTTGCTGCGATGTCTTCGCGGCACCGGCGGTGGACGAGCCGTTCGGCCTCGTGTACCTCGAGGCGATGGCTTGCGGCGTACCACCGATCGCAACCGCCACTGGTGGACCGCTGTCGTTCATCAACGTCGATCCCGAACGCCCAACCGGCTGGCTGGTGCCCCCCGACGACGTCCGCGCAACAGCGGTCGCACTTGCTGAAGCGACGTCCGACGACGAGACGCGTTCCCAACGGGGCGTAGCGGCATCAGAGTTCGTACGCGATCACTTCTCGTGGGCGGCATCGGCCAGAGCTTTCGCCACCGTCTACGACGAGGTGGTCGCTGACCCGACACCCGCGAGCCGGCGCAAACCGCGGTCCGGTTCCAAACCGGTAATCGGTGTCGCGTAGGACAGGATCGTGCTCCTGCCGTCGTCGGGCAGCAGGTGCAGGATCAATTGCTCGCCACGCACCTCTGTCCACAGCGGATTGTGCGTGACGACGCGACCCGAGGCTGATGAATAGATCGGGAACGGCACCTCGCGTTGCATGACCAGGTCGTCGACATCGAGCAATCCCAGTCCACCCAACCAGCCCGGGCCCGACGCCAGGCCGACCTCGGCGACGCCACCGCACAACAGGTGGCCGCTGTCGAGCCACTGGCAATCCTGGTGGTCCACGAAGAATCCGGGGTTGACCCGTGCCGAACGAAGTTCTCCATCGACGGTCCACCTGTAGAACCGGCGGGATCCCCACGACCAGCCGACGATGTCACCATCAGGACCGCAGCGCGCTGTCGCTCCGACGTGGTCATCGACGTCGAATGCGCGACGAGGACCCTCACCCGGCTGGAAGCGATAGACCGTAGTGGTCGAGTCGGGGCGGTACTCCGCACACGGGATCCAGAACGATGTCCCATCGAAGTCCATGCCGCCGGGGTGATATCGAATGGCATCGCCGATCGGAACCTCTTCGACGAGGTTCCCGTGTTCGTCGACCGCCGTCACCAGACCGCGGCGAGCATCGACGTCGACCGTCGAGATCCACCACGTGGAATCGATCCGAACCATGCCTTGCGGATGGTGTGAATCGAATCGGAGGGGCAACTCGTCGATCAGCCGCCATGTGGTTGCACGCGTGAGCGCCTCGATGGTCGCAGCTATCGCTGCATCCGCGCCCGTCTTGTCCCGCAACATCTGCATGCAAGTATCGCGGATACGGGTAAACGCATCGTTGATACTCGGTAAAGATCTCGTGTGCACACGATGTATATCGGCCGGTCGGTCCGGTGATGAACAAAACTTGACAGATCAGGCCCCTGGAACGGAGTCGAGCACCGACCGAAGCGCCTGCGCAGCGCCGAGCAGAGCAGCACTCTCGAAGGGCACGACGATCTTGGTGTTGTCGCTGTCGGCGAACTTGGCGAGGGTCTCCAGTTGAAGGATCGCGATCAATGACGGGTCCGGGTTGGCCGCGCGGATTGCGTTGTACACGCTGGCGATCGCCTCTGCCCGACCCTGAGCCTCGAGGATGTATGCCTGCCTGTTGCCTTCAGCACGGAGGATGGCCGAGGCCCGCTCGCCCTCTGCACCCCGGATTGCGGCCTTTGCCGCGCCGTCGGCGACGTTGATGGCGGATTGCTGGTTGCCCTCGGACTGCAGGATCTTGGCCCGCTTCTCCTGGTCGGCCTGCTTCTGCAGCGCCAGCGCCTCGAGGATCTTGGGAGGCGGAGTGATCTCGACGATCTCGATGCGCGCGATGCGAATGCCCCATTTGTCGGTGACGGCTTCCATCTGCGATTGGACGTCGGTGTTGATGCGCTCGCGCTCGGACAGTGCTTCGTCGAGAGACAGCGTGCCGATGACTGATCGAAGGGCGGTGCGTGCAAGCGCGTCGATGGCGATGCCGAAGTTCGCGACGCTGAACAGCGCCTGCTTCGCATCCACGATCTGGGTGAAGATGGTCGCGTTGACAGTGACGACGACGTTGTCCCTTGTGATGACCTCTTGACGATCGCCCGGCACGGGGATCTCGCGCATGTCGACGCGCTGCAGGGAATCGATGAACGGCCCGATGATGACGAGGCCCGGCTCATGAGTCTTGCGGTACTCACCGAGCCGCTTGACCACGCCCACTTCGCCCTGCTGCACGATGTTGACCATCTTGCGCAGCATGAACAGCAGGACCAAGATGATGAGGGCGGCTGCGGCCAGCGCACCGATCGTGACGTTGCCTAACGCGATCATGTCAACTCCCAATGTTCTTCGGCGGCTCGCACCGTCAAGGTTGTGCCAACGACGTTCGTGACGATCACAGCCGTCGACGGCGGTATCAGAGATCCGTCAGCCGTGACGGCGAGCCACGTCTCGCCGAGCAGGCGAACGTGCCCGCTGGCATCGAGACACACCTCGTCGACGGTCAGACCTCGCGAACCAATGAGCCCGCCGTGCACCCCGCGGATGGCCGTTCCCGGACCGCGCCGGGCGAACGCCTGGCTCATCTGTGGACGAACGAGAACTACGCCGGCCGCCGATACGGCGACCGCGGTGACGACCTGGGGGATGACAGCCGACGGGGCCACGAGGGCGACGGCCGCTGCGACAGCAGCGCCCGCCGCGCCGAACATGGCGAAGAACGCCATGTGATGCAACTCCACTCCGACGAGCACCACACACAAAACAATCCACATGAGGGCCACGACAGCCACCTCCGCCCGAATCATACGCACCGACTTCCGGCAAACGTACGGCGACAGGCAACTACTTTTCGTCGAGGCGGGCGACACATGTGTCGAGCGCGACGCTGAGGGGGTCGAGGACGACCAACTTGGGGTTGGCCGAAGCGAGGATCTCGACAAAGTGCGAGAATCCCGTTCCACCCAGCGCGACCGTTGCCGCCCCGCGAATGCTTGCAACCAGCGCTGCAACGTCCATCCCGCGCAGATCGTCGCCGGTCAGTTCGACGACCGGTTGACTGGCGGCGACCATCGCGGACCGCAGCGCCTCACCGGCGCCGACGACGGGGATGGCGACCGCCTCACGAGCTTCGGTGACGCCCGGATCGGCGGTGCAGTCGACGATGATCGCATCGAAGCCTTCGTCTGCGGCGTCGACGATCGTTTGCAACACGAATGGCGCGGCTGCTCGTGCGTCGTGCGCATTGCGGATCTCGGATGGACCGCTTCCCGTACAGCGATACGTGAGCTGGACGCCGGGCCGTGCCAGCCGGGTAAGGTCGGCTTCTATCTGTGGTGCGATCGACTCCCAAGGAGCGCTTGTCGGACCGATGAGGAGCACCTTTGGCACCTCTAGATCCTCGCGCAGGCACACCATGCTGATCGCCCTCGACGCCGGTTGCCCTCATTCACGATCCTGCCACGTGCAGATGCACGCTTCGTTGCCCTCCGGGTCCGCCAGCACCCAAAACGCCCGGGCTCGCTTGTCACTGACGACGCGTCCACCGGCAGCAACTGCGGCGGCGACGCGCTGCTCGGCGACGTCGTGCGCCACGATGACGTCGAGATGAATGCGATTCCGCTGTGGCCGCGGCTCGTCCATCTGTTGAAACCAAAAGCTCGGCCCGATCCGCAAGGGGTCGATCAGGGCGATGATCTGCTCGCCCGCCTCCGCCGGCGGTTCGTCGTCGTACCCCAGCACCGCTTTCCAGAACGGGCGAACTGCGTCGATGTCCATTACGTCGATGGCCACTTCGACTGCTAGCGCCGCCAACGGTTCGCTCGTCAATCCCGCTGCGGCCGCGAGCGAGGAGATCGTGGTGGCCAGTGCGACATCTGCGTCGGTCAGGCTGTGGGTGGCGTGGGTCGTGAGGCTCACATGCACCCACGCCGGGTATCGAAGTCCGACATCGGGATGGTGTCCCGCTGACTCAGCCGCGCCCGCGACCTGGCCGATGAAGGCGGCTGCGGCTTCGAAGGACGTGGCACGAAAGCGTGCCTCGATCCGCCGCAAAATGATCCGCCAGTCAGGAAGATCGGTTCGAGCATGGAACTCCGACGACGACAGCCTGTTGACCATCGGGACAGCTTATGAAGCCTGGACGACGGCGGGCTCAACCGACGATGGCCCCGACCTGCGCTTGCTCTGCTTCGATCATCTGCGCGAGTCGGCGCCTGAATCGGATGCCGCCGCTGTCGGTTCGAAGGTTGATGTTGGGGGTCGTGGACTCCGCCATGCCCCGCTGCGACGCCTGCAGGATCACCCTGTCCTCCTCGAATGCACCCCGCACCGAGGCCGCGAACCGCCGCGAGACGTCGGCGTCGTCCGGCGCGACGTTTCTCATCTGGAACCAGAAGTATCGAGTCGTCGACTCGTCGACAGGTGTGAGGAAGTTGAAGCTGTCCATCACGAAGGTGTCGGGGTGCAGGGGCTTGTCCTCGCCGCCGGCCCCCGCCGGCGAGATGTAGGCCTTGATCAGCGCGTTGCTCGGATAGCGAACCTCGTATTGCTGCTTACGGTCGCAGTTGCCGGGGAACTGGAGGTACGGGGCGTAGAACGGTGCCGGTGGCGTGTCCAGCATCCACCGCCACGTGGTGATGCCGTCGTCGGCAATCGTGACCTGTAGCGGTACCTCGTCGGAGCCGTCGCCGGCGAAGGAGCCCGGGTGCACCCAGGCGACGTGTGACGGATCGAGCAGGTTGTCGGTCATATGGAGGTAGTTGCAAGCGAACACCATGTCGTCGCCGTCGGTCGTTCCCCAGTTCGGATCGCCCCAGTGCTCGGCTTTGAAGATGTCGGCCGGGTCCGCGCGAAGCGGCTCGCCCATCCAGATCCACAGCAAGCCGTAGCGAGGCTCGATCGGGTACGAGTGCACTTGGGCACCTTGTGGCGGCCGGTCGTTACCCGGCGCGCGCACGCACAGCCCGTCGCAGTCGAACACGAGGCCGTGGTATCCGCATTCGATGTCATCGCCATGCACTCGGCCCATCGACAACGGGACCTTGCGGTGCGGGCATGCGTCTACAAGTGCCGCGTACTTGCCG
>JANMMQ010000191.1:0-3731 GCA_031373465.1 Ilumatobacteraceae bacterium
CTAGCATCCGATGTGATGTCAGCACTGTTCGACCTTACCGACAAGAAGGCACTCGTCACCGGTGGGGGCCGCGGGCTCGGCCGAGCTATCGCGATAGGCCTTGCCCAGCACGGCGCCGATGTTGCCGTGACGAGCCGCACGCTGGCCGAGCTCGACGAGACTGCTGCCGAGGTTCGCCGCCTCGGTCGGCAATGCCTGGTCGTACCCGGCGACGCATCACACAAGTCCGAGATCGACAGGGTTGTCGGCGAGGTGTCAGCCGGTCTCGGCGGAATCGACATCTTGATCAACAACGCCGGTGTCGACGCCGCGGCGCCGGCGATCGACTTCACCGAGGAGGACTTCGACTTCGTCCTCGACGTCAACTTGAAGGCCTACTTCTTCTTCGCCCAGGCAGCAGCCAAGGTGATGATCGCCAACGGCGGCGGGGCCATCGCCAACAACTCGTCGATTTGCGGTGAGGTCGCGGTGAAGAACATCTCTGCGTACAACATCTCCAAAGGCGGGGTCAACATGCTGACCAAATCGCTCGCGCTCGAATGGGCGCCGCACGGCATCCGCGTCAACGCCTTCTCTCCCGCGTACATGGAGGTGTTCATGCCCGGCGCAGCAGGTGAGCACGACGAAGCCAAGGAGCGGGCAGTACGCGAGCTCACACCGCTCGGCCGCCGAGGCCTGCCGCAGGAGCTCGTCGGGCCCGTCGTGTTCCTCGTGTCCGATGCCGCGTCGTACGTCACGGGCGAGGTCCTGATGGTCGACGGTGGCTGGACGATCAGGTGAGGGAGTCGATCAGGTGATGGAGAAGACGTAATGGAAAAGACAGGGATCTTCGACTACATGGCCGCCAACGGCCACGAGAAGTTGCTGTGCTTCCAGAACGAAGACGTCGGCCTGCGCGCCGTCCTGGCGATCCACTCGACCGTGCTCGGCCCCGCCGCGGGTGGGTGTCGGATGTGGAGCTACAGCGACGACCTGGCGGCGATGGAGGACGCCCTGCGGCTCAGCAAGGGGATGACGTACAAGTACGCGGCGGCAGGCATCAACCTCGGCGGCGGGAAGATCGTGGTGATCGGTGATCCGAAGCGCCAGGAGGGCCGGGAGATGCTGTTCAGGGCGCTCGGCCGATTCATCGATTCGCTCGGCGGCGAGTACCTCACCGGCGAGGATGTCGGTACCACGTTGCAAGACATGGATCACATGCGCGACGAGACACGCAACGTCATCACCTTGCCCGAATCGGCGGGTGGCGCCGGCCCGATCGGTCCCGCAACTGCGTTCGGCGTGCTGCAAGCGATGAAAGCCTGTGTGGAGCAACAGTCCGGCTCGCCGTCGTTGCGCGGCAAGCGGGTGGTCGTGCAGGGCCTCGGCGCTGTCGGTGTGCCGATGGTCGAGCTCCTCGCCGGCGAGGGCGCCACCGTCCTGGTCAGCGACATCGACCCGGCCAAGGTCGCGGCGATGGTCGGCGCCCACGGGGCGACGGCTCTCGATGCGGCCGATGTCGCCGGTGCCGATGTCGACGTCTACTGCCCGTGCGCGCTCGGCGCCACCATCGACGACGAGTCACTCGCTGTGCTCAAGGCGTCGGTCGTGTGCGGGTCGGCCAACAACCAACTCGCCGAGCCCCGCCACGGCGACGAACTGCACCGCCGCGGCGTGTTATATGCACCGGACTACATCGCCAACGCCGGTGGCACGGTGTTCGACACCGACCGCCTGTGGGGTGGGGTCAACAAGGAACGCGGCATGGCCAAGGTCGCCCAGATCTACGCCAGGATGCACGAGATCTTCACGATCTCGAAGGCGGACGACATTCCCACCTACCTCGCCGCCGACCGGCTCGCCGAGGCCAGGATCAACGGCTACCGGGAGATCAAGCGCGTACATGGATTCGATCAGGGCCAGCGCGTCACGATCTGAGCGAGAGGCAACTTCACACAGCGTTCACAAACTAGCAACGGCTCGGTAACTGCGGGGCTGGCACTATTTCCCCAGTCCCGATCGCGGCATTTCCGCGGTCCCGAAAACGAAGGAACTTCGTGGCCTACCAAGCTGAATACATCTGGCTCGACGGCGTAACGCCGACCCCGTTGCTGCGCTCCAAGACCAAGGTCTTGGGTGATGGAAAAGAGCCCCCCATCTGGGGTTTCGACGGCTCGTCGACCAACCAGGCAACCGGTGAGCACAGTGACTGCGTGCTGCGCCCCGTGTTCACCTGCCCCGACCCGCTTCGCGGTGGTCGCAACATCCTGGTGCTGTGCGATGTGCTGAACGCCGCCGACATGAAGCCGCATCTCACGAACACCAGAGCCCCGTTGGAGAAGGTCGCCAAGAAGTACGCCAAGCAGGAGATGATCTACGGCATCGAGCAGGAATACACGATGCTGAAAGCCGACGGCACGCCGCTCGGCTTCCCGAAGGACGGCTTCCCGCCGCCGCAGGGCCCGTACTACTGCGGTGTCGGCACCGGGCGTGTCATCGGCAGGGAGATCATCGAAGAGCACACCCAGGCCTGCATCGATGCCGGCCTGATGATCGAAGGCACCAACGCCGAGGTCATGCCCGGCCAATGGGAGTTCCAGATCGGTGCCGCCGACGCCATAACAGTCAGCGACCAGCTCTACGTCGGCCGCTGGTTGTTGCACCGCATTGCCGAGGACTACGACGTGATCATCAGCTTCGCCGCCAAGCCCGTCAAGGGCGACTGGAACGGTGCCGGTGCCCACACCAACTTCTCGACCAAGGCGATGCGCGAGGGATACGGCGCCATCGAAGCCGCCTGCAAGGCCATCGGCAAGCGGATCGACGCCCACATCAAGGGCTACGGCGACGACATCGAGAGCCGGCTCACCGGTGAGCACGAGACCGCTCCGTACAACAAGTTCAGCTATGGCGTTTCGAACCGCGGGGCCAGCATCCGCATCCCGTGGCAGGTTGCTCGCGATGGCAAGGGCTACGCGGAGGACCGCCGCCCCAACTCCAACTGCGATCCCTACACCGTCACCCGGCTGATCCTCGAGAGTGTGTGCGCGTAGCGGTCCGGCCTGGCCGGCGCAAACACGTTGCTGATTTCCCGCTATACAAGGAGTGGTGATGCTCGAACAGCAACGTGACTACGTACTGCACACCGTGGAAGAACGCGGTGTGCGGTTGATCCGACTGTGGTTCACCGACGTGCTCGGCAGCCTCAAGAGCTTCGCGATCAGCCCGGCCGAGTTGGAGAACGCCCTCGAGGACGGGATGACGTTCGACGGATCGTCGATCGACGGATTCGGTCGCACGCTGGAGAGTGACGTGTTGGCGATGCCGGACGCCAACACGTTCGAGGTTCTGCCCTGGGGCGACGCGAAGGCGACAGAGGCGAGGGTGTTCTGCGATATCCACAAGCTCGACGGAACGGCGTTCGAGGGCGACCCACGCCAGGTGCTGCGCCGCAACCTTCAGGCTGCGCACGAACACGGGTTCACGTTCTTTGTCGCGCCCGACATCGAGTTCTTCTACTTCTCACCGCCGGAGAAGGGCCAGGCGCCGGTGCCTCTCGACGAGGGCGGCTTCTTCGATCTGACCACCACCGACGTCGCCGGCACGCTGCGCAAGCAGACGATCCGCACGTTGGAGACCATGAGCATCCCGGTCGAGTACAGCTTCCACGAGGACGCCCCGAGCCAGCACGAGATCGACCTGCGCCACACCGACGCCTTGACCATGGCCGACAGCATCATGACGTTCCGACT
>JANMMQ010000201.1:0-2944 GCA_031373465.1 Ilumatobacteraceae bacterium
CCGGCCGCGCCCTTCCAATCCGAAGAGGTCGGCGGTGTCGCTGGTCAGTCGGCGAATGCCCTCCTCTACGCTCCATCGCTTCCGTTCGCGGATCCAGTAGGACAGCAGGAACGTCGGTTGGCTGGCGTCGAGGATCTGGCCGACGTGTGCTCCTGCATCACCGAGCCCGAGGGTGACCAGTTCTTCGTCGAGCATGTGCTCGACGGCTGAAAGTTGCTGGTTGAGGAACGGGAGGCTGCACACGAGGGTTCCGTCGGTTTCGAGCTGCAACTCGATGTATGCGGCAGCGGCACAGATGCCGCGCTGGTGGGCGATCGCCGCCAGCGACGTGTTCGGATCTAGGTCGTAGCGGGCTCCGTCGTGAAGGGCGCCGTCCAGTTGGTTGACCACGAACAACTGGGAGAGATCCAGGCCCGACGGAGGTGCGTCTGCTGCCTCGATCAGCCTGGCGCGAGTTGCGGGATCGCGAAGGGCAACCAGCTTTTGCCCGTTGCGCATGTCCTTGAGGTTGCGCCACGGGAGTGCCTTGTCGAACGGGCTACGCGTATCGAGGCTGAACAAGATGCCCACGCTGCGAGCCGTGGTTTGCGGGCGAAGGTTTGCGCCGAGCGAGTTCTCGTGCTTGGCGAGCTCGATCACGCGTGCGTACAGATCGGGTCGGCTGTCGTGTTGCAACAACCCGAAGCTGACGGGACGACCGCTGCGCCGGCTGACTTCACCCATCCAGGCCATCTCGGAACGAGTCAACGGGATGTCTGCATCATCGCGTTCGCCCTCGCCGATGCGACTTGCGCTTTCGAAGACGCCTGCTCCGTGACGGCGGAGAACATCCGCTAACGCAAACAGCTCCTCGGGCTCTGCATACGTTCCCGGAACGGGCCGACCGTCGGGAACCTTGTGCAAGAACGTGCGGCTTGTGCTGAAACCCAATGCACCGCCTCGCATCGCCTCGGCGAGCAGATCGGTCATCGTTGCCATGTCCTGATCCGTGGGCGAACCTTGCTCCATGCCGCGCTCACCCATCGCGTACTGACGGAGGGCGCAGTGCCCGACCATGCCGCCGACGTTGAGACCTTTCGGAAGGCGGCCGACACTCTCGAGGTATTCGCCGTACGTCACCCAGTCCCAAGCCAGCCCATCGAGGATGGCCGCGCGGGGGATGTCTTCGACGCTCTCCATCATGGCCGCCAACATTCCGCGGTCTTCGGGCTTGCACGGTGCGAATGTGACACCGCAGTTGCCCATGACCACGCTGGTGATGCCGTGATAGCAACTGCTCGAAGCAATCGGATCCCAGGCCAGTTGAGCGTCGAGGTGTGTGTGGATGTCGACGAAACCCGGCGTGACCAGGCGCTCCGCTGCGTCGATCACCCTGTTGGCGGAACCGACGATGTTGGGTGCAACGTCGACAACGTGGTCGTTGACGATCGCCACGTCTGCGACACGCGCCGGCGCGCCCGTACCGTCGACCACAGTGCCGCCGCGTATGAGGATGTCGAAAGTTCCCACTGCCTGCCGATCCCTGCCGATCCCCTACGTTCCCCGTCTTCGGCTCCTGACAAGCCGAAGTTGGACACCGTAGCGGGATGTCACCCTTCAGTCGATGGCTAGACCGTTGCAATCTCATTACACCGCGTGACGGACCAACCCCGCATCGCGAGGTCGTGTTACCCGGCTCGCAGCGCATCACCGAGCCGGGCGACTCCTTCGGAGATGTCGTCGTCGTCGTAGAAGGCATAGCTCAATCGCAGGTGGTTGCCCAGCGCGCCGGTGGGCGAGAACAGGGCGCCGTGACGGAGGTCGACGCCCTTTTTCTTGGCAGCAGCGCGCAGCGGTGCACCGTCGACGTTGGGCGGCAGGCGCAGCCAAACGAAGTAGCCACCGGCGGGTACGTCGAACTCGACCCAGTCGGGCATGTGTTGGCGGAGCGCGCTGACCATCGTCGCGGACCTCCGCGCGAACGTTGCCTTCAACCATTCGACGTATTCGGCCTGCCACCCCATTCGCATCATGGCCGTCGCCAACGTCGACGTGACCGGGTTGAGACCACCACCGCTGAGGATCAGGCCAGAGTCCGCCAGCGCGGCGAGCCGCTCGACCGAGCCATGGATCCATCCGAGACGCATGCCGGGGGCAAGGATCTTCGAGAACGTACCGATGGAGATGATCGGGCCGTCGTCGACGAACGCCGACATCGCGGGTGGCATCACGCCGGGAGCGAATCGCAACAGGTGATAGACCTCGTCGGCGACGATCAAGATGTCGTTCGTACCGGCCGCGTCGACAAGTTCACGACGCCGCTCTGTCGACATCGTCACACCGGTCGGGTTCTGAAAGGCCGGGATGGTGTAGGCAAAGGCCACGCGTTTGCCTGCCGCGCGAACGGCAGCGACCTCTTCGATCAATGCCTCGACGATCAGACCATCGTCATCGATCGGAACGCAGCGGATCTCGAGGCCGTGGTCGCGGAACATCTGGAATGCAAGAAAATAGGTCGGCTCCTCCACCATGACGACGTCGCCGGGCACGGTCAGCACGGTGCTCAGCATCTCGAGCGCCTGCGAGTTGCCGTTGGTGGAGAACAGCTGCTCGGGTGCAACTGCCGTTCCGTACGCCTCGGTGAGATATTCAGCCAGGGCAAGTCGGTGGTATCCATCGCCCCATTCGGCTCCGTATTGCAAGAATTCAGGTGAGTCGCTGAACTGCATCTCCGCCGCGCGGCGGATGTAGTCGCGCGGCAGGATCGCGTTGTTCGGTTGCCCCACACCAAGGTCGATGACGCCTTCAGGAACGACCACTTGCTGAAACTGAATCGTCGACACGCGTCTAACGTAGGTCCATGAGCACAGCCGCGGGAACCACGGCGGAGATCGTCAGCGGCGCCTGCCATCATGACTGTCCCGACACGTGCGGATGGCACGTCACCGTCGACCGAAGTGGCCCC
>JANMMQ010000329.1:0-10223 GCA_031373465.1 Ilumatobacteraceae bacterium
CCACGCCCCATGAGATGCCGGTTGTCCAGTGAACGACGTTGTTGGTCAACCCAGCCTTGTCGTCAGGGATCTCGATGTGAACCTTTCGGGCCAGGGCCTGTCCGACCTTGGCAGGCGCAGGTGCGTTCTCGAAACCGTTGACCGCCTGGAACTCCCAGTCCCTGAACGACGCTGTGCCACCTTCGGCTCGATGACGTTGATACCAGACAAAGTCCATTGCAGTTGTGCCGGCGATTCCTGCGAGCACTCCAGTACGCAAGGCCCCACGAAATGGTCGTCTCATGGTTCGCCAGCGTATGCGCGACACCCGCCCGACCCGCTAGGGGCCGGGCGGGTCGCGCCGCACATCACGGAATGGTGAGGATGAAGCTCGTGGAGGTGGACCTCGAGTTGTGCGTCGAGTTGCTCTCGATGACGGTGAGCGTGACCGTCACGAGACCTTGCGGGCTGGTCGGTCGCGTGGCTGCGTACATGTCGAACGTCCACTTGATGACCTTGGTGGTTCCCATCTGAGCCAGGACGTGAGTTGCTCCGCAACAGCCAGCGGAACGCCACGTCAGGACCCATCGGTAACCGCACGTGGGAGTGCCGCACGTAGAGGCGCTGGCGTCGAAGGTGACTGGCACACCGATCGGGATCGGCGAAGCCTTGGATGAGGTGAACGTGGCGACCGGTAAGGCTGCCACCGTCTCGACGTGCCCAAAGGCACCGAAAGAGACCGCGGTTAAGACGATTGCGGCGAGCGCGCCGCGCAACTTGCGCATCATTGGATTGGCTCCTAGTCACCAGGTGGATGTTGGTGGCACACCGCTGTCCAAATGCGCGGAGTGCGATTTATGAGCCCGAGGAACTGCCTTTAGCCGTCCACCCGTAGTGAGCAAATGCTCATCCCTGTCTGCACGTTGGGGACTTTACCCCATTCGCGCGACGAGTTAGACCTACCCTTTAGTGCTAGTCCTTCAGTCGTCACCCGTTGCCAGCGAAGGAGCGCTCGAGCTCCCTTCTCTGGGTCCAGCTGGATCACAATCCGTGACTTGATGTCGTAGAAAGTCTTGAGAAATAACGGTTTGCTGTTGCTATCGTGATCGAACGTATGTACGATTCGGGGATGGCAACCGTTGCGGACCTTGTCGACAACAGTGTCGTCGGCGCAGCCGATTTCGTTGCCGCGTGGGCCGCCCACGAACGCGACGCCGCCCGCCTCGCGCTCGCCGCGCGACGATTGGAGCGCTCCGGTGAATGGGCCCACGACGGGTCGGTGTCGATGGCGTCGTGGCTGCGTCACCACTGCCGGATGAGCAACCGCGACGCCAACAACCTGATCCACCGCGGCCGCTTCCTCGACACCTTCGAAGCCGTCAGCGACGCCGCAACCGCCGGCGTGCTATCCACCGGTCAGATCGCCGCGTTGCAAGTGTCATGTCGCGGCCCGGTCGAGCCAGTGATGAACGTCCAGCAATCAGAGATCGTTGCCATCGTTGCCCCGTTGTCGGTGGCCGACACCGAACGCGCCGCCCAGGTATGGCGCCAACGCGCCGAAGCACTCATCGAACTCCCCGAGCCCGTCGAACCGGACCGTCACCTGCGAACCGCCCACACCGCCGACGGCATGATCGGCACCTTCGTGCTCGACCCCGCCGGCGCCACCCAGTTCGCCACCGCGATCCGGGTCGCTTCGACCTGGGACGGGCGAGACGACACCCGCACCACCCAACGCCGCAACGCCGACGCCCTGGTCGACGTCTGCGCGTTCTTCAACGCCAACCACGACCGCCGCGGCACCCGACGCAACCGCGCTCACATCGAACTGATCGTCGAACATGACACCTTGTCGACGTCACCTGTGGCGTGGACCAACGACCACGCCCACCTCAGCACCACCACCACCGACGCGATGCTGTGCGACTGCGTGCTGCACCGCGTCGTCCGCGCCGGCAACACCATCCTGGCCTACGGCCGCGCCACCTACACCGTGCCACGCGACCTGTACCGAGCCGTCGCCATCCGCGACGGCGGCTGCCGCTACCCCGGCTGCGACCGCAACATCGCCTGGTGCGACGCCCACCACATCGACCACTGGCGACGCCACCACGGACCCACCGAATACGACAACCTGGTCCTACTGTGCAACCGCCACCACCACCACGTCCACCGCCACAACCTCGACCTCAAACTGCTTCCCAACGGCGACCTCGTCGTCACCCAACCCGACGGCACCACCCACACCACCCAACCCCGCCGACAACCAGCCAAGGTCCCCTAGTTGGAGTTGTTGGTGACATCCCAATGTGCCCTATGAAATCTGCCCGCCCGTGTTGTGAGCACGAGCTCCCCTTGCGCCGATCTTCGCCCTAGTCTGAACGAGCGACGGTCACGAGACCGGCGGCAGTGACTGCATGGCATCGAGCCTCGACGCCACGGCGGTGTTGATCTTCGCAGTGATCTCCGCCGTCGGCGTCGTTGCTCCGCCGTACACCGACGAGCTCTGGGCGGGCACGCCTCGATGCTCGTTGGCGTAGGCCACCGCGGCGGGGATGTCGTCAGCCCAGTCCTCGAGGACGCCCTCTTGGGTCTGGGGCCTGGTGACCGCCATGTGCACGGCGCTGGGGTACTGCTGACCGTTGAGACGCCAACCCCTCTGTGACATCGCGTCGTTGAGGTGATAGATGTCGAACTCGTCGGAGGTGAACGAGAAGCAGAACGATGGCTTGCCGATGATCTGCAACTCGGGTTGGGCCCGCACGACATCCTGCATGGCGTAGGCAGTGTCGAAGATCCTCTTTGCGTACTTCAGGTAACCGTCTCGCCCGAGCGCCACCAGGGACGCCCATGTGGCGGCCAACAAGCCGCTCGACCGCGATCCCTCGATGCCCGGCGAGGCGTACTTGCCTCCTGACCAATCGGTCATGAAGAAGTATTGGCCGTTGCGCAACGCCTTGTCGCGGAACATCAAGATCGACGTGCCCTTCACGCTGTATCCGTACTTGTGCGTATCGGCCGAGATCGTCGTGACACCGGGGTTCCGGAAGTCGAACGCGGGGATGTCGAAGCCGAGCATCTCTCCGAAGGGCAACAGGAACCCGCCGAGGCACCCGTCGACGTGCAGGCCGACACCGCGATCCAGAGCAAGGGTCGACAGTTCATCGATCGGATCAATCGTGCCGTAGCCGTAGTTGCAGGCGGACCCGACGATCGCTGCAGTGTTGGCGTCGATCATCGAGTCCATCGCGTCGACATCGACCGTGGCGGTATCGGGGTGGATCGGTGCCCGGCGCATCTCCAGGCCCAACAAATGACACGCCTTGTCGAACGCGGGGTGGGCGGTCTCGGGCTTGACGATGTTCGGCCTGTCGATGCCGCGGCTGGTGGCTTGTTCGCGATACGCCAGCACGGCGTGCAGGATGCTTCCACTTCCGCCGCTCGTCAGCATTCCAGCCGGTTCGCTGCCAGTCACGGCCGGCGCGTGCATCAAGTCGAGCCCCATGGCGATGATCTCACCTTCGAAGCGCGTTGCGCTGGGGCACACGTCTCGTTGCATCGCGTTCATGTGGCTATACATCGAGTACGCCTCACCCATGAACTCGTAGTGATCGTGGTCGCCGCAGTAGAAGGAACCCGACGCCTTACCGGTCTCCCACTTCGCGTCCTCGAGGTCGGCCATCTCACGAAGTTCGCGCAGGATGGCTTCGCGTTCGCGACCTTCGGAGGGCAGCCCGCGAAGCACGGGGTAACGATCGGCGTATGGGTACATGGTCATTGGATTCGTCTTTCTGGGGTCATGTGCGAAGGCGGGAAACGGGTTCGGCGAGGACATCGTGCAGTTCGCGAAAGACCTGCAACCGTTCGTCCCACATCTGACGTGTCGAAGGGTGCGGCTCGTACCGGGCCCGAACGGGAACCAGTGCAGCGACCTCGTCGATCGTGAGCTGACCAGTCGAGATGAACGCCATGAGACCCGCGCCGCGCGCGTTGGCATGACGCGGGTTCGCAAGCTGCTCGATGGGACGGCCCACCACGTCGGCCATGATCGCCGCCCACAGATCCGACGAGGCTCCGCCGCCGACGAAGCGGATGGTCTCGAACGGCACGCTGAGCGCACCCTCGACCGCATCGGCCAACCATCGCATCTGCAGCGCCGTGCCCTCCAGCACGGCGCGCACCAGATCAGCGCGCGTCGTGTTCAGCGAGATACCGATAAAAGCGCCGCGGTGCCGCGGGTCGGGCGCCGGGGCCAGGGCGCCGAACACCCAGGGAAGGAACACCACTCCGCCGGAACCGGCTGTCGACTCCCCCGCCAGTCGGAAGGCACCTTCGAAGACGTCGGCAGGCGGCCCGCCGACAACATCGCCACCGGTCATCTCGTTCAACGCAGATTCGAGGATCTTGCCGCCGAGGCCACCCTTGGCGACCACGTAGTAACGATCCTCGAGCGCGCTGGGCATCGTGATGATGAACTTGTCGCTATCAACATGTCGAACCGAATGATGCGCTACCAGCACACCGGTCGTGCCCATCATGACCGTTCCCTGCCCGGGGTCGAACGCTCCGGAACCGAACGCCGCCGCGATGCTGTCGTTCGCCCCGGTGACGACGTCGACATCGCGGCGCAGGCCAAGATCGTCGGCGACGTCGGCACGAATGGTGGCCAGAACGCTGAGCGATCGCGTCAACTCCGGGAGTCGGCTCCAGTCGACCCCTGCCTTGTCGATCAGCTCGGTGGACCAGGTCGTGTGTCCCAGCCGGCGGTTGTCGGTCAGCGCCAGCGGCATTGCCGAATTTGCAGTGGCTGCGATCCGACCCGTGAATCGTGCGTTCAAGTAGTCCATCGGCTCGAGGTACGCCACCGTGCGGAGATGGATGTCGCATTGGTGCTGGAACCACAAGATGTGCGAGAGCGAGGTGCTTGGGGCGAAACCATGGATCTCGGCCCAGCGCGCCTTGACAGCTTCGCCGTCATCGCCCGCCGTGAGCGCAGCGGTAAACGGCTCGCCGCGCCGGTCGAACCACATGTGAAGTGGAGCAACGGGAAGCCCCTCGCCATCGACGGGAACGATCGACGACCACTGCGTGGCGACGCAGATCGAACGAACGGCATCGGTCGCACCGCTGCCTGCGGCGGCCAATGCCTGGCGACAGGCGGACATCGTGGCCGCCCACATCATCTCCGGATCCTGTTCAGCCAGGCCTTCTTCACCAAACGTCGTGGGCACGCGAGTCAACCCCGAGCCGAGCACCTCGCCGTCGAGCGCGATCACCGACGCCTTGCACGCTGTGCTGCCCAGATCGATGGCCAGGGCGTTCACTGCACGGCGTACCGTTCGAGATACGAAACGGTGGCGGTGATCGTCTCGGAGATGAGGTCGCGGTCGCCCGCCGGATCGATGCGGAAAGCGAGATCGAGGCCTTTGTCGATGATGCCGATCACCAGATGCAGGGCGCGCTCGGGGCTGACCCCGACGAGCTCGAGGCCGTGTCGGTTCAGGCGTTCGTATGCTCCGGTCGCGCCCGCCAGGTCATGCTCGCGGTTCACCTCGAGCATCGCCGCGCTTTGGAACCGTGAGAACCACAGCACGCGGAAACCCGGCTCCGCTTGATAGAAGTCGAACAACGCCTCCACGACCGCACCCAGCACGACGCGCCAGTCGTCGTCGGGCCGGGCATCGTGCACCGCCTCGGCCACTGGCACGACCTTGTCGAGGCTCCGGGAAACGAGCGCATCGAAGATCGACTCTCGGTTCGGGAAGAAGTCGTAGAGCCAGCCGATCGAGACGCCCGCTGCCTTGGCGATCATGCCCGTGGTGACCGCATCGGGCCCGACTCGATCAATCAACTGCGCGGCCGTATCAAGCACGTGCTCGACCCGAACGCGACTGCGCGCCTGCGCTGGCAGGCGTCGCGGCAGACCCCTGCGAGGTTCGACGAGGGCCAGCATCGATTGCATCTCGGTCGTCGCCCCCTTCCGAACTTGGCCATTGAACCCGAGAGAGATTCGGGTTATTCTGCCACGAAACTCACCACGCTTCGTCAAAACCGCTCAGATCTGGTCAGATGTCGCCGGTAAGTGAAGGGGAGTCAAGGGGAGGCGCGGCACTTGCCGCGATGAACAGGGGGTAGCTCGGTGCGTCGTCACGTTGGTCTTCGGAACTGGTCGAAGGTTGTCTCGCTTGCCGTCGTTGCGACGCTCGCTGCCGCTTCGTGTGGCAGCGACAGCAACAGCAGCAGCAGCACCCCGGGCACGGCGGCGCCGGCCGGCACTGGCGGTGCCACCGCGACATCGGCGGCGGCCGCTACCAGCGCGCCGGCTGCTGCAGGCAATGCGCGCGAGTTGGTGATCGCCCGCGACATGGACGTCAACTCGCTTGACGTGAGCCGCAGCTATTGCGACACGTGCCAGATCTTCAACACTGCGGTCTACGAGACGCTCATCACCGTCGATCCGGCCGACCCCAACAAGATCCTTCCCCGCCTGGCGACGAGCTGGGAGGGCAACGCAGACAACACGGTCTTCACGTTCAAGCTCGACCCAACCGCTACGTTCGCCGACGGGTCAGCAGTCGAGGCCAAGGACGTGAAGTTCTCGTGGGAGCGGTTGGCCAACATCAAGGGCTCTGCCTCGTACCTCATGTCAGGTCTGAAGAGTCTCGACACGCCCGACGCCGCAACAGTCGTCGCGACGTTCGAGGCGCCGAACTCGGCATTCCTGCCGATCGTGGCTGCCAGCTACCTGGGCATCATCAACAGCGACGAGGCCACAGCGCAAGGCGCAACTGCGGCGACCGATGCCGACACCACCGACAAGGCCGAAGAATGGTTCCTCGGGCATTCGGCGGGCAGTGGGCCGTACATGCTCGAGTCGTACACCCAGGGTGAGAAGCTCGTGCTCGCCCGCAACGACAAATACTGGGGCGCCAACAAGCCCGTCTTCCCGCGGGTCACCATCTCCGAGGTGAAGGACTCTTCGTCGCAGCTGCAACAACTCCAGGCAGGCGACGCCGACATCGCAATGCAGATCTCGCTCGATTCGGTCAGTCAGCTCGACGGCAGCTCCAACGTCAAGTCCTCGGTGGTCGACTCGTACAACTACGTGTACATCGCACTCAGCCCGGGAGCGGAGGGTGCCGAGAAGATCCAGGACCCCAACGTTCGCAAGGCGATCGTCATGGCGATCGACTACGACGGGGCGATCGAGTCGCTCGTCGCCGGCAAAGGCAAGAAGCAGGCGTCCCCCATTCCGAACGGCTTCCTCGGTAGCGCCGACCTGACGCTGCCCGAGTACAACCTCGACGGCGCGAAGAAGTTGCTGAGCGACGCGGGCCTGGCCGACGGGTTCGATCTCGACGCGACCTATCCAGACGCCAACGTCTACGGCGTCGACTTCAACCTGATGATGCAGAAGATCCAGCAGGATCTCGTCAAGGTCAACATCAACCTCAAACTCACGCCCGTTCAGTTCCCCGAATGGGTCGACCGGATCAACGCCAAGGGCATTCCCGTCACGGCCGTCTACTTCGCACCGGACCACACCGACCCCAGCCAGTACATCCAGTACTTCGGCGAGGTACCCGGGTCGTCGTGGGCCAAGCGTGCCGGTGGCGGCGACTTCGGCAAGCCGCTCGACAACCCGAAGGAGTCCGAGCTGTTGGCCAAGGCGCTGGCCGATTCCGGCGACGCCAGGGCGAAGGACTACACCGACCTCGGTCAACAGATGATCGACGACGCCATCATCGTGCCGATCGTCAATCCGCAGCTTGTCCTAGCGGCGGCGTCCGACATCACCGGCATGCACTACAGCGCGTGCTGCAACCTCGACCTCGGTTTGCTCGGTCTCGCAGGCTGACCAGCAAGCCTGGCAGGCTTCAATCGTGAGGCGGTTCATTCTTCGTCGAATCGCGGCCATGCCCCTGCTGTTGCTGGGAATCGTCACGATCGCGTTCTGCATCTCCCGGCTGATCCCCGCCGATCCGCTGGCGTCGATCGTCGGGGAACGCCAGCTCAACAACGAGAAGATCGTCGCAGCGGCCAAGACCCGATGGGGTCTCAACGGGTCGCTTCCCGAGCAGTACCTCGTCTACGTCAAGAACCTGATCAAGGGCGACCTGGGGACATCCTTCCGCACGAGGCAACCCGTCACCCACGATCTGATGAACCGCCTGCCGGCCACGCTCGAGCTGGCGGGCGGCGCCCTGCTGGTGGGCGGGGTTGGAGGGGTAGCTCTGGGTGCCTACGCGGCCAGCAAGAAGGACAAACCGGCGGATCACTTCAGCCGGCTGTTCTCATTGCTCGGTTCGTCACTGCCGGTGTTCTGGATCGGTCTCGTCTTTCTCTTCTTGCTCTACGCCCGCCTCGGCTGGTTCCCGGGTCCAGGTCGGTTACCGCCGCGTACGAGACCTCCCGATCACGTCACCGGTTTTTACACGGTCGACTCGCTGCTCGATGGCAACTTCACACTGTTCCGTCAGTGCCTGTGGCGTCTGGTCATGCCGTGCTTCGTGCTGGGATGGGCGTACATGGGACAACTGTCGCGACTCGTGCGCGCCGCGATGCTGGACGAGATCAACTCGGACTACGTGCGAACCGCGCGTGCCAAGGGGCTGCCCGAACGACTCGTGATGCGTCGCCATGTGCTGCGCAACGCGTGGTTGCCGACGCTGACGATCCTCGGTTTCTCATTCGCCCAATTGTTGACGGCGTCGGTGCTGACCGAGACGATCTTCCAGTGGAACGGCATCGGCTCGTACGCTGTGCAGGCCGCCAACACGCTCGACTTCCCGGCGGTCAATGGCGTGTCGCTGTTCGCGGGCTTGGCGTTCCTGCTGGCGAACTTGGCTACCGATGTCTTGTACGCGGTCGCTGATCCGAAGATCCGGTTGGCATGACGCAGGCTTCGATCGATCCAGGGACCATGAGTGTCGAGGCGGTTCCGCGTTCGACGTGGACATCGCCGTGGAAACGCCCAACTGTGATCGGCGGATTGATCGTGGCGATCTTCTGGCTGATTGTGGTGTTCACCGTCCAATGGTGGGCGCCGTACGGCCCACTCGAAGCTGTTGGCAAGCGTCTGCAGCCGCCCAGCCGCCATCACTTGTTGGGGACCGACGCATTGAGCAGGGACGTCTTCACCCGCACCCTCTACGGGGCACGCCAGACGCTGCCGGTCTCGGTGGCGGTCATCGTCACGGCCGTCTCCATCGGAACGGTGTTGGGGTCGATCGCCGGATTCGTCGGAGGGCGAATCGAGAGCGTCATCATGCGACTGGTCGACATCACGCTGGCCTTTCCGCCCATCTTCCTGGCGATGGCGGTCGCTGCTGCCCTGGGCTCGGGATTGCGCAACGCCTTCGTCGCCATGGTCATCGTGTGGTGGCCCATCTACGCCCGCCTACTTCGGGGTCAGGTGCAGGCGGTTAAACATCGCGACCACATCCAGGCGGCCGTATCGATCGGTGCGACGCGCGCCAGGATCCTTCGCAAGCACGTGCTGCCGCTGTCGTTCACGCCGGCACTGATCAACATGACGCTCGACCTCGGACAGGTCGTCATACTCACCGCGACACTCAGCTTCCTCGGCCTCGGCGCCAAGCCGCCATCGCCGGAGTGGGGGGCAATGATCACCGACGGAGCGCAGTTCTTCTACCAGTGGTGGATCGCCGTCGCCCCGGGTCTGGCGATCCTGACCGTCGGCATGGCCTTCAACTTCCTCGGGGATGGGTTGCGCGATGCACTCGATGTGAGAGCCAAGCGGTGATCGAACCCGACCCGCAGGTCCTGTTGGAGATCCGCAATCTCCATGTGAGATTCGCTGTTCGCAGTGGCCAGGTTCATGCGGTGCGCGGGCTCGATCTGGTCGTCCGTCGCGGCGAGGTGGCCGCCCTTGTCGGCGAGTCGGGGTCCGGGAAGAGCGCGTCGATGTTGGCTGCGCTCGGGTTGCTCGACGTTAATGCGGGAGCCAGCGGTTCAGTCCGGTTCGACGGGACCGAGCTCATCGGGGCTTCGTCGTCCACGCTGAGGGGTTTGCGAGGTGGTCGGATCGGAATGATCTTCCAGGACCCGATGACGTCGCTCAATCCCGTGCTGGAGGTGCGCCGTCAGATCGCTGAAGCCGTGATCACCCACCAACAGGTCAATCCCCGCCAAGCCGAGGCGAAGGCTCTCGAGCTGTTGGAGATGGTGTCGTTCCCCGACTCTCGCCGCCGCATGCGCTCGTTCCCGCACGAACTGTCCGG
>JANMMQ010000237.1:0-1560 GCA_031373465.1 Ilumatobacteraceae bacterium
TACAGCGTGCACGCAGCCATCGCGGCAATGGCCACGAGCGGGGCGCCGAGCAGCACGATGCTGAACGCAAAAGCCCATCCCGGCGTGACTTGCCCGCCGTCCACGAACCGGAGAAACTTGGGTTTGCTCTCACCGATGAACAGCAAGATGCAGAAGATTGCAACGTACGTTCCCTTGCCGTGAGGCACGATTGCCTCACCGAGGAAACCGACGGCCGCGGCCAGGCTCACTGCGACGAGGGTGACGACAAGGACGTACAGATCAACGAGTCCGTGGGACCTCTTGTTGCTCATGCGGTCCACAGTCGGGGACGTCCTTGCTCTAAGCCGTGGCGGCGGGTTTGGGCTTGAATGCAGCGCGAGCACCCGACGATGCTCGCGCCGCAGGGGTGATTACCACTTCCAGGGGGCGCCGACCGAAGAGATCAGGGCAACGAATGTTGCGATGGCGGTTGCGACCCGTATCGGGGTGTATGTGAGGGTCTTCATCAGACCCACTTCTTCGGCGCGGCGACGGTGATGATCAGCATCACAACCGGCGCCAGCCGGAAAAGGGTGTGCTTTGCTTGCTGACGCATGTGCGTCCTCCTCGTCGGCGTTCCGTCCATTGCACGGCAGCGTCCGCCGTTCACCTCCACCGTGCACTGTTTGTTATAGGCACGAAAATCATCGGGCGAAAGATGCCGATGCTTAAGTAATTTTCAGGATTTCCTCAAGACAAACGCGTTTGCCACGAACACTCATCGAGCGGTACCGCCCCGACAGGGCTGATGCGCGAACCGGACGACCGCATCCAGTGACCCGCTGTCACGAACAGTCATTCCGACGTCCGGCGACCGCAGACGTGTTTGATCCGTTTGACCTATCCGAAAAGGTCGGCGAGAGCCCCGCCTGACGGCTCTTCGTCCTGATCATCCGTGCCGACGAACGCGGCGTAGCCATCGACCTCGAGCTGATCGGCCAGTTCAGGGCCGCCCGAGGCGACGATGCGGCCTTTGACCAGGATGTGCACGTGGTCGGGGTGCAGCACCTCCAGAAGCCGGTTGTAGTGCGTGATGGCCAGCACACCGATGTTCTGCTCGTTGGTCAACGCCTCGATCCGGTGTGCGCAGTCGCGGAGCGCGTCGATGTCGAGGCCGGAATCGAGCTCGTCGAGGATCACGATCTTGGGTTCGAGCATCGCTACCTGCAGCGTCTCGTTGCGCTTCTTCTCGCCACCGGAGAAGTCGACGTTGAGGGCCCGTTCCAGGAGCGCTGGATCGAGACCGATCCGGCCTGCTTCTGCACCGAGGCGCTCGCCGAGGTCTGCAGCGGCCATGCCCCTGGCCGTGAACGCGTGGCGCATGACATCGACCAGTTGCACGCCGGGCACTTCAGTCGGGTATTGCATCACCAGGTGCAGGCCCGCCTGGGCACGTTGCCAGCTGGGCAGCGACAGCATGTCGACGCCATCGAGCGTGACGGAACCGGAGATGACCTCGTAGCCCGGTTTACCCATCACGACCGCCGACAGCGTGCTCTTGCCGGCGCCGTTCGGGCCCATGACGGCATGCACCTCGCC
>JANMMQ010000241.1:0-4797 GCA_031373465.1 Ilumatobacteraceae bacterium
ACCGGCGGAGTTGGCAGGCCAATCGGTGCACGGTCTACGCACCCGAGCTGCATCGACTGACCACCGACAGTCGCTCCGACCGCGATGCGCTACGCCACATATCTCGCCAGTGCTACGAGCGAACCAGCAATGCCCGTCGCGGAATAGCTGTCCTCGGCGCGACGCTCGGTCGTCTCAAGCTCAACGGACGCCTCATCCACTACTCACCGCAGAGCAGGGTCATCGAACTCGAGGCGCTGTCGGGCGGGGTGATGACCAAGCTGCGGCTCTGGGAGTCGCTGCTGCTGCTCGCCGAGGTCGACAAACGTCTCGACAGCGACGCCCTCACGAGGCTGGCGGACGAAGCGAACGAACAGCTCGAGGTCCTTCGCAAGTTGCACGACATGGCCGTGACCGAAGCATTCGGTTGACGGCATCACACGGCGTCTACCGTCGGCTCCCGATCCCAGATCATCGCGTCCTGTACGAAGAACACCGGGATGTTGTTGCCGACGAGATCCCAGTTGCCTTCCTGCGTGTAGAACTTCACCGCGAAGCCGCGAACGTCGCGGGCGAGGTCGGCCGAGCCCTTGTTGCCGACCACGGTCGAGAAGCGGACGAACACTGGGGTGCGCTGGCCGCGGCGTTGGAAGAGATCGGCCCTTGTCAGGTCCGACAGACCCTCGAACGTCTCGAAGAATCCGTGCGCCCCGTAGCCGCGG
Organism: Ilumatobacteraceae bacterium; assembly: GCA_031373465.1. Classification (GTDB taxonomy): domain Bacteria; phylum Actinomycetota; class Acidimicrobiia; order Acidimicrobiales; family Ilumatobacteraceae; genus JAENVT01. The sequence continues at coordinate 702 of JANMMQ010000241.1, forward strand.
GCGTGGACCACCCGCTCCGGGATGCGTTCGTGATCGAAGTGGAAGATCTTGTCTCGCAACACGAGATCGTTGAGCAACGTCGGCCCTCGCTCACCGACCTTGAGAGAGTTCTGATCATCCGAGATGGGCACGCCCTGCGATGTCGTCAGCGCGGCCTCGCCGGAGGAGCGTCGCTAATGGGTCTCACCCCCACTTCCTATGTCATATGCGTCATCTTTGCCCGCGCGGGGACGACGAGTTACTGCCCTAGCCGGGGACTTGGCGACCCGGCGGGGTGTTGGCTTCGTTGGCATGACGAGGATCCTTCGAGAGTTGATGGCTGGACAGATGTGGACGGTTGGGCGGAGGAGGTCTGAGGCGTACCACACTGCGTCTCAGTCCAAACCGACTTGTTGTCCGGCGAACGCGCAAGCGATGCTGGCGCTACGTCTTGTCGGATGAGCCGCGTTTGGTTCGGTGCTGCTGCGGGTAGCAATGCCGCCATGAACGAGTGTGGGGTAGAGACGCTTCATCGCAGCCTGCTGGCCTGCTGGAACAACCGCGACGCCTCCGGCTTCGCCTTGCTCTTCAGGGACGATGGGAGTCTTGTGGGCTTCGATGGCACCTCGGTGCACTCAGCCGCCCTCATCAAGGACCACCTCGCCGAGATCTTCGACAATCACCAGCCGCCCACCTACGTCGCCAAGGTCCGCGAGATCCGCGCCCTCGGCCCGGACGGCGCGGTGCTGACAAGTGTCGCCGGAATGCTGCCGCCCGGTCAGGGCAAACTCAAACCAGAGCTCAACGCCACACAGGTTCTCGTCGCTGCCCGCCGAGGCGGCGAATGGCGCATCGTCCACTTCCAGAACACTCCTGCCCGGTTCGACGGCAGACCCGAAGAAGCCGAAGCGCTGACCGCCGAGTTGCAAGCGATCGTCACCGGCTGACTCTCCAAACGCAGCTCAGAGCGCGCGCATGCGGTTGTTGCGTGCGTTGTGTTCAACCTCCGCGAGTCCGAGTGCCTCGAGCACTGGCGGGATGTAATTGCCGAACCGCCCGCGCAATCCCTTCTTCAAGCCGTACCAGCCGCCAACCGGATTGTCCGGAGATCGTCCCCATGCCTCGACACTTCCATCTGCCGCCGGCTTCTGCTCATCCGCATTGCCAAGTGGCATCCAATCGCCGTGCTCCGTGAGCATCGTATGAAGATCCTCAATGCACGCCAGGTGATAGCGCAGCTGGGTCTTGCCGACCTGCACGACCAACGCCGGTGGCTTGGAATCTGGATCGCGATACGCCTCGAATGAACTGCTTCCCGGCGGGGTAGTCAGTTGCCACGCGTCGGTGGGGGTCCCATCGCCTTCGATGTCGTCTGCGGTAGTCATGGGTGCACCTTGCCACGCCAGACCTGACATCTACTGTCATGTTCTCCGTAGACTTCGCCGATGCGTGCGGCACGCGTCCTCGACATGCTGTTGGTTCTACAACGCCGGGGACGACTGACGGCGCGATACCTCGCCCGGGCGCTCGAGGTATCGGAACGAACCATCCTGCGAGATGTCGACGCACTGAGCGAGGCCGGCGTTCCGATCTTCACCGTTCGCGGTTCCGGTGGGGGCATCGAGTTGATGGAGGGCTTTCAGACTCACCTGACCGGGCTGACGCAGGAGGAAGCGAGTTGTCTGCTGCTGGTCGGTCAACCGCAGCTTGCCCACCGACTGGGCCTCGGCGCACCGACGCGCACGGCCAGGAACAAGCTGCTCGGCGCGATCGAGCCGGCGCTCGCCCAAGAGGCCGACGGTCTCTCGGATTGGTTCCTGCATGATCCAGATCCTTGGACCGGCAATCGGATACCGCACGGTGAGTTGCGGCGTGTGGCCCGAAGCATTCGCTTCCGGCGCAAGATCGAACTTCTGGTTGCCAAGGAACCGCGCCTGACCGTTCGCCCTCTTGGCTTGGTACTGAAGCAGGGCTCGTGGTATCTCGCGTTCGCGGGCAATCATGCCGTCGAGGTCATGTGCCTCGACCAACTTCGGGCAACGCGTCTGACCAACCAGTCGTTCACCCCGCCACCCGACTTCGACCTCGCCGCGTTCTGGCCCGAGCACGCGCGCCTATCTGCGACGAGTTAGCTCGACACGAACGGCCTCGATCGGTGGATCGATGATTGAGGTCCCGCCGTTCTGGTCGTGTTCGATGAACGCGTCGTGGACCTCGATCGCGGACACGGCCAGCTGGGTCGTATTCGTTGGTGCCGCGACCGCAGGCAACGAATCGGAGTGCCGCCGAATGAACACCGCTGCCGATCGGACCGCGGCATGCTGCGTGCAATCCGGTTGGGTCGGGTGGCTGAACTGCCATCGCTTTGCCTGTGCGGCGATGCCGGCCTTCCCAGACTCGTGAGGGAGCAACCCGGCAGCCGGAAAGATTCGGCAGTCATAGGTTCGACACGTCCGCGGGCGATGCTCGTAGATCGAGCATTGGTTGTCGATCAGCATGGGGCAATGCCCTCGTTCGTCGTAACCGAGCACGACGTGGCCTCGCGGCAGGCCAGGCGCCGGGAACACCAAGGATGATCGATGTGCGAGAGCGTGTCCGTCTCGTCGGGACCGATGTGGATGAACTGCGATGCGGTGCAGCATGCGGTGCAACTCCCGCACGGAACCTCCGACGCGCCCTCACCCCGGATTGCTCCTTGCACCTGTGCCATCCACGCCGAGAAGTCACCGCCGGGCTGCGGTTCATCGTTCATTCGACATCTTTCGGAAAGTTTCGAGTCGGGCATGTCGACAAGAGAGTCCCAGCTTCGACCTCTTGATGAGCAGCGCATCAGGGCGCTGCCGGATGAGGAAGGATGAAGAGATGCGTTTCATGTTGCTGCAGAATTATGGCGAGGTCGAGTCCGGCTGCGCGCCGATGACGGAATGGGCACCCGAAGATGTCCAGGCGCACATCGAGTTCCAACGCACGCTGAACCGTGAGCTGACCGAGCTCGGCGACGCCCAGGGGTTGGCCGGACCCGACCAGGCCAAGTTCGTCGTGTCCGACGGGGCCAGCGCTCCGGTGATCACGGACGGTCCGTACCCCGAGTCCAAGGAACTGCTGGCGGGCTACCGTCTCGTCGACGTCGAGACGCTGGAACGGGCTATCGAGATCGCCGCCAAGGCATCGGCGGGTCCCGGGCCGAACGGCGTACCGATCCGCCAGGCGATCGAGGTGCGCCAAGTGTTGAGCGCCCCCGACCCAGAGGTGTGACGAGCACCGAGAACGACGAGGGCTTGCTGCGCGAACTGACGCCGCAGGTCCTCGTTGCGCTCGTTCGCCGCTACGGCGATTTCGCGAGCGCCGAGGATGCTGTCCAAGAGGCGCTGGTCGCAGCGAGCACGACGTGGCCGACCGAGGGGATGCCGGACAATCCGCTCAACTGGCTCGTTCGTGTCGCCTCCCGCCGGCTCATCGAGCAGTACCGCCGGGACGACGCCCGGCGCCGCCGAGAAGACATCGCAGCCTCGTGGTCGATGGCAGAGCCCGAACCCGCGCAAGACGACACGTTAGCTGCTCGGTGCTCCTTGGGGTTAGGCGGCTGAGCGCTTGAGCTGGCGCGCGCCAGACGTTGCCGCGATCGGCGCGTAGATCACCGTGACGAGGCTGAGTGAGACTGCGATGACGCCGAACGACGGCACGTCGGCCAGGCGTCGGTCCGCAATGGATCGCACCTAACCTGCTCGCAAGAACCAGCAGCACGATGGCAGACAACGATGTGCGGCCGAAGACCACGACCGCTGGTCGAGTTGCTTCACGGCGACACGAATGAAGAAGTACGGGACGCCCCAGATGAAGGCCATGGCCGTGAACAGCACTCACCCGCGTTTCGTCATCCATAGATCCTCGGCCAGGCGCGGCGGTCAAGCAATCTCAATTCGTCATCGAGTCGAGCAGCCGGAGCGATCCTGCTCGAGAGCACGGTCAGGCGGTGATCAGCGCCCCGTCGATCTTGGCGAGTGGATTGTCGCCGGGGAAGAAGCCACGCTTGTCGGGGAAGACGTCGAGCGGCGACTGAGCCAACGCTGCCATTCGCAGCACCGCGGCATGACGGGCCTCGACGCCGCCGATGGTC
>JANMMQ010000250.1:0-2776 GCA_031373465.1 Ilumatobacteraceae bacterium
CGGATAGAAGCACCACGCCGGCATGGCGTAGTCGACGTGGTTCGGCGGGATGGTGGGATAGAGGCGCGGCTTCTTCATCTCGTCCGGCATCTGCGCCGCGTATTCGCTGACCTCACTGAGGCTGACGTACGAGTCGACAACATCGAGGCCAGCGCGTTGGACTGCTGTCTGCAGGGACCGCAGTTCACGCATGTTCTCGTGGACGGCCATGATGCCCACATCGCTTTTGTGACCGAGCATCGCCACGGTCACGACCTGGCATCCGGCTTCCTCGGCCGCTTTGACGCCGGCAACGGCCGCCTCGGCATCGAACATGGGCGTCGGCTTGCAGAACAGGTGCAGCACGCCGACTCCGACGGTCGGCGAAACGGGGTCGCTCTTCATGCGCTCAGGCTAGAGCGGCGTCCGCCCGGGAACATGCAGATCTACCGCATCGAGCATGATTCATCCGACGTACGTCGGGGAATAGGGTTCTCGCATGGAACCAGAAATCAGGAGCACGGTCCTCGTAGTCGAGTCGGTGAACGAGGGTCGGATCCTCGCAGCCGAGCTCGTCGGCACGCTGGTGCTGATGCTCGGCGGGCCTGGCGTAGCGATCCTGATGCCCACATTGGGTTTGCTGCCCGCGGGTGACGCGTCGACGGGAGCGAGCCTGTTGCAGATGTTGGTGATCGCCCTCGGCTTCGGCTCGGCGCTGATGATCATGTGGTACGTGATCGCGCCGATCTCGGGGTGCCACATCAATCCGGCGGTCACGCTCGGGATGCTGCTTGCTCGAAAGGTCACCATGACCCACGCCATCTATGCGTGGATCGGACAGGTCGTCGGCGCCATCGGCGGAGCGGCGGTGATCTGGGGCATCGCCAACGGCCGCGACGGCTTCAAACGAGGTCAGTTCGATGCAAACCTGTGGTCGGGCAAGTACTTCGGGCTTGGTTCGGCGATCGTGGTCGAAGTGGTCCTGACCGCGTTCCTCGTGATGGTCTATCTGTTCACGACGACGAAGAAGTTTGCGCTCGGCATGGGCGGCCTGGTCGTCGGAGCCACGCTGATGCTCATCCATCTGATCTCGCTACCGGTCGACAACACCTCCGTCAACCCCGCACGCAGCCTCGGCACAGCGCTGTTCGCCGACGGCCGCAGCGATGCACTGCAACAACTGTGGGCGTTCATCCTCTTCCCGATGCTCGGCGCGGTTGCCGGGGTGATCGTGTGGCTGACCCTCGACGAGGCGAGGCTCGAGGACACCGACCTGGTCGAGTTGCCAGGCGCCTCCGATCTCCGCAACGTGTTGCAGAACATGTCGAACGAGATCAGTGACCTAGGCAATTAGGGCGAGGAGATCGGCGCGCCGTTTCGGGCCCAACGCCGGCTCGGGGGCGCGGTTGTCGCGGTCCTGCCAAACCGCCAGGACCCGTGCCGCGACATCGGAGTCCTTGACCATCTCGTCGGGCGCCGTCAACAGGTTGAGTGCCCGGAAGAACGCGCGCAGCACCACCGCATCGCGTCGAAGTGCCGGCAGCAATCCGTCGCGGAACACGGCACGCATGAAGCTGCGCTGGTCGGACGAATTGGCGTCGGGATCGTCGCCCGCCAGCAACGCCGCGGCGACACGACGTGCCTCTTTGTCCTGCTCGACGCTGGCCCTGTACCACGGATAGATCTCGGCGCGGAGTGCGACCTCGTAGTCGAGCAGCATCTTCTCGGTATCGCCGGAGTTGGCCTCGATTGCCGCGACCATCAGATGTGCGCCCCAGAACGCCGTCGCGCAACCTCTGCCATAGAGAGGGTTGGTGCACAGAACCGCATCGCCGATGGGGATGAACCCCGTCGCCACCACCTTGCCGTCGACGACGTAACGGCGCCACCTGTTGATCAGTCCTGCCATCACATGCACTGATTCGGTGATGGGCTCGGCGCGGCCGTCGAGCCACGGCGCAGTGGCCACGAGTTGACGCGCGCATGCATCGAACACGTCCGGATCGGTCAGCTGCTTGCGCAGCTCCTGGTCGTCGGTCGGCGCGGCCAACGTCACCGAGAACGTCCTGTTGTCGCCGACGAACACGCCGTACTTCAGATAGCCGAGATCGCCACCGATCGGACCTGTGCGCGGTGGGTAGCCGGCGCTTTCGCGCAGTCGGTAGAAGCGGCTGAAGTAGACGATGCCAGTCTCGTCTTCCTGGTCCTCGATCGGCGCACAGCCGACCTCGACCAACCAATCCGGCAGCGCACTCCTGCGCCCCGCCGCAACAACCAACAGATCGCTGTGCGCCTCGGAACCATCGGCGAGACGCACGCCCGTGATGTTGGGAACCGTCGATGTGTTCTCGGCGATCAAACCGGTGACGGCGACGCCCGTTCGGAACTCGACTCCGCCCTCGGCCAGCGCGGCCCGGCGTAACACCCACTCGAAGGTGGTCCGCCTGCACGCCAGCATCGCCAGTTCGTCGTCGGCCGGTTCGCGCTCGAAGTTGGTCATCGTCGCCGGCAGGTCGTCGCCGAACCGCATCTCCGTCGCGCCCTCGTCGAGCAGCTCTTGGTAGAGGTCGGGATAGTCGGTTTTCAGCAAACCGACGAGCCGGGCAAGGAACGCATGGCTGTGCCGCACCTGCGGCGCGCCTCGTCGATCCCACTCGAACGCCTCGTCCGCCGACTGTGGCATGGGTGTGTCGTCGCGCTCGAACACCGTGACCCTGTGCCCGATCCGAGCCAGCGCCAGAGCAGCCCCAAGCCCAGCCACCCCTCCGCCAACAACCGCCACTTCCACCCCTGCGAG
>JANMMQ010000313.1:0-6140 GCA_031373465.1 Ilumatobacteraceae bacterium
AGTTGCCGGGGGTCCACGATCTCAGCCATCAACATCCTCCACTAACGGGCGGCAGGACCGCCACTTCGTCACCGACACCGACAGGGTCGCTGGGGTCGGCGGCTTCACCATTCACCCAAACTTTGCACGATGGGAGCACCCTGGCAAACCCGTCGCCGAACGTGCTGATTGCGGCAGCCAGAATGTCGCCGACCGTTGCACCGGCGAACTCCGCTCGGCCAGTGCCTGCGGCTTCTCTTGCTGATGCGAACATTCGAAGTGTCGCCATGGCGGGCCAGCGTACCGGCCGGTCTCCGTCGCGCAGTCCTTCGTGGTGCGGTCCTGCTTTGCACGCTCGCACGACCGATACCCTCCGGAAGCCGTGAGCGATGCTGTGCACCTTCCCGGGCTTGGTCCCGACGACGAGCCAGGCACTGCGACGCCTCCACCCGAGCCCTTCGTCGTCGAGGTGACACGCTCGAAAAAGCGTCGCAAGACGGTCGGAGCACAGCTGGTGGGCGGCGTGTTGCGGATCGCATTGCCTTCGTGGATGAGCAAGGCGGAAGAGGCGCACTGGGTTCGGGAGATGAGCGGGCGGTTTCAGCGGAAGATGTCGGCGGACCGGTTGCGCCTCGACGAGCGCGCCAAGACGCTGGCGCGCCGGCATGACCTGCCTCGGCCGGACACCATCCGTTGGGCCGACGACATGCGTTCGAGATGGGGATCGTGCACCCCGTCCCAGGGCACGATCCGCATCTCGACACGTCTGGCCGCATTCCCCGATTGGGTCGTCGACTACGTGATCGTCCACGAGCTCGCCCACCTCGCAGTCATCGGCCACACCGTCGATTTCTGGCAGCTCGTCTACCGCTATCCGAAAGCCGAGCGCGCCATCGGCTACCTGATCGCCAAATCGGGCGACGGCGACGAGGTGGATTGATCGACGGCCCATGGGGCGCGGCGTGGTCGCACCGAACCGGCCAAGACGCCGGCAGCAATGAGCACTGACACGATCGATACAGCAGTGGTCACGAGGGTGACCTTCCCTGGCTGCGCACTGGCGATCGCGCCGCCCACGGCCAGCAGGGAGATGAGTCGCAGGGCGAGTCGTCGGCCGTCCATCACGGGTTGTGCTACGGCATCGACGAAAACATCCTCTTCGACCGGGACCCCGCCGAGGCCGCTCAATCGTTGCCGCGCCGGTTCGATCATGCAGTACTCGACGAGGGGGTTGATAGCCCGAGCGGGAGCATCGGCGAACTCGACCCCGACCCGCCAACGATCCTCCGAGACGGGTCTCACATTGCGCACGACGATCGGCAGCGAGACGTTCTGGCAGCCGCGAGAAGTGGTGATCGTCGCGTCGAGCAGCACTGACTGCCTGGGGGTGAGCTCATGATTGGTTTCGAAACCGGCCCCGAGCGCAGTCACGTCGAACACTGCGACGGGATTGTTCTCGACCTCTGCCGGGATCGAGGCGACGACCCGCGCAGCACGCCGGAGCTGGTTTCGCTTGCCGAACATACGCAGCACGTCCAGCGACATCGCCAACGTCCACAAGGACACCGCGATGAGACCGGCCAGCCATGCGCGGGGCATCGCGCCGAGCGCGTGCGTCCATTGCTCGCTCAACCCTCGCATCATCATCACTGCGCTCAGCACCACGACTGAGGCGACCAATGCCCCTCCGTGCTGAAGCGCGTGCGGGGTCATGATCGGGGCGCGGCGCTGATCGAAGCCGAGCGGATGGCGCAATCCTTGCCAGGAGGCGCCGAGGTTTCGGAGGGAACAGCGAGTGCGGTCGCCGGGACGCAGCGTCCAACCGCTCATCAGACCAAGACCGATTGCAGTGAGCACCCAGCCCGGCGCCCACAGGGCCGCGAAGACCGCCAGGTTCGGCCGAAGAGGCAGCGAGCCGGTCAACAGCGAGGTGACGACAACGGCGATGAACCCGGCGCGTCGCAACCCGGACAGCGCTCGGACAGCAGAGGCGGCTACCGCCAAACGCTGGCCGAGACGCAGCGAATTCAACCAGAAGATCCCGTCGCGTCCGAAGATCATCGCTCGGCAGGCGCGGGCGTGCTGCACACGGCTCTCGTACACGCTGTCCTGTGAGTGAACGACCTGACGGACGAGCACGGCATCGCCGGCATGGGCGACCACCTTCCATCCTTGTGCCATCAAATCCAGGGACCAATAGGCCTGTGCCTCGATCGGTTCCTCGTCGCCGACTTCGACGGAGTCGACCGCAGCCTTGCGGATCAGTGCTCCCGAGTCGCAGAGGATCGCGGCACCACGCGCGCCAAGGGCGGGGTTGAGGGTCTCGCGTTCGAAGTTCAACTCGTGCATACCGTTGGGGCCGTGTTCTGCCGAGTCGTCGTCCGCCATCAGGGACTGTCCGATCACTACCGCGACGCTCTCGTCGTGCATCAGCGGCATCAAGTTGTCGATGGCCTTGGCGCTCGGGATGTCGCCCGCGTCGAGCAGCAAGAAGATCGAGGTGGTGGAGGCCGCACTGCACGTCTTCAGGCCGTTGCGGTCCTCGAGATCTGTCGCCGCGTAGACCGCGCCGAACTCAGCAGCCAAGGTGGCAACCTCGGGCCGGGCGCGCAGGTCGACGACGATGTGGCGACCAGCGGTCGTCGTCTGCAGGGACAGCAGGGTCGCCCGGATCTGGTGGACCGGCTGTTGGTCGACACGTATGGCGACATCGATCGCAACATCCACAGAATCATCTGCCGTTTCAACGGCGCCGACCGACGTTCGGGGTGTGGTTGCGCCGTGCCACAGCGCCCACATCAGCAGGCCTGATCCGATGAAGCCTGCGATCTCGACGGCGAAGGCCACAACGACGACCCACATGGGTGCTCGGCTCGGAAAGCTGCCAACGCGCCAGCACAGGTATGCGCCGGTCGCCAGCAGGCCGAGGCAGGTCAGCCCTCGTCCGATTCTGTGCGCCCGTCGGTTCATCGCTGCGTTCTCGCTTGGTCGGTCGTTGTTGCCGGTCGTGTTGTCGTAGTTGTCGTTTGTCGGCGACGCGGAACTTGCCGCTCGCCATCTCGATTAGGGATCGGCATCAACGCGCGGCGACTTGAGCGGCGCGGGTCACATCAATAGCCACGTCGATGGGCACACCAGCGTCCCGAGCACGCCATGTGGTGCCAGCGTTGTTGGCCGGGCCGCCGCTAGCCTCACCTCTTCGTGGGAACACCTAAGCGTGAACGTCAGAAAGCCAATCGCCAGCAGCGCTTGGAAGAACTTGCCCGCCAGGCACGGACCGTGAAGCGCAAGCGCAACGGCATGTACGTGCTGCTGATTCCCCTGGGGGCGCTGGCAATCTCCGGCCTTGTCTGGTTGGTCAATCGCGGCAACGATGGAGCAGGTTCGAGCTCGTCGACGACGGCGGATCCATTCGCTTCGACGCCCACCACGATCGATCCAAATGCACCGACGACCACGCTGACGCCTCTGCCCAGCACGATCGCCGGTGCCACGCTGACCGGTGATACGCCCTGTCCCGCTGCAGATGGCAGCTCGCCCCGCACGATCACGTTCGCCAAGGCCCCACCCAACTGCATCGATGCGGCGAAGACCTATACCGCAGAAGTGACCACCAACAAGGGTGCCTACACCATCGAGCTCAACGCGGGTGCGGCTCCGTTGACCGTCAACAACTTTGTGGTGCTGGCGCGTTACCACTACTTCGACAACACGGTCTGCCACAGGGCGATCCCCGCGTTCGCAGTCCAGTGCGGCGACCCCACTGGAACCGGCTCAGGCGGCCCGGGCTACACGTTTGCCGACGAACTGCCTGCCACCGGTTCATACAAGGTCGGCTCGGTGGCGATGGCCAACTCCGGCGCCGACACCAACGGCAGCCAGTTCTTCGTCGTAACGGGTGCCGACGGTGCGGCCCTCTCCGCGAACTTCAGCTTGTTCGGGCAGGTCACCGACGGGCTCGATACGACGATCAAGGCACTCGACGCGCTGGGGAACCCGGATCAAGCTGCCAACGGTGTACCGCCCGTCGAGCAGATCATCGTCCAGTCGGTGACCATCACCGAGGCCTAGGTTCGCGCGCGAGTCAGCCGGGCAGGTCGCCGTGCACGGTCGTCCTGCCGACGCGCACCCAACCCTCGGCAGTGTGGACCAGCGCCGAGCCGCTGGGCAACTCCACGACGGGTGTGTTGGCCAACTTGAGCGTGCGATGCAGTCGATCTGCTGACCAAGTTTCGGCTTCGGTGACCAACGCCAGCCCATCGATCAGCCCGAGCCCCAACGTGAACGCTCCGCCGCGAGGATCGACCATCGGATCGCACATGGCCCCGGCGCTGCCGCCCGTTGCGGCAACCACGCCGCCGTCGGCGACGATCTGACAGATTGCATCCCAGAGGGGTGTGGCTTTCAATACCGAGCGCAGGTGCAGCGGTTGATCGCCGACGAGGTAGACGGCCCGTGCCCCGCGCACGACTGCAACAGCGCTGTCGTCCATTGCCTCGCTGCGTCGCATCACCATCAGTGCCTCGACCATGACGTCGAGACGCTCCGCCCAACCCAATGCCGCGGCAATCAGCCGCTCCGGGTGCTCGTATGCGTCGGCGGTGGGCAACACGACCACGCGATCTGCAGCGGCGGCTGCGATCAGACGGCGATCGAGCTCGTCGTTGGCGGCGAATGGTCCGCCGCCCTGCAGTGCCAGAATGCCGCTCATCCGGCGAGCGTACGCTGGCTCAGCCGAGCAGCACGGATTCCAATGTGGCCAGTGTGGCGTCGGTGACGCCGATCGATCGCACGTAGTCGCGGATGGTGCCGTGTTCTGTGCACAGCTCATCGAGGATGTGGCCCATCGCTTCCGGAAGCGCCGCGGTGAACGCGGGCGGGATCGAGGCCATGCGCTCGATCCACTCCGGCCATTCGCGCGCCGCCCATTCGCGGAAGCGAGCCATTCCCTCGACCGTGAGGGCGTAGTCGGCGACGATGTCGGTGTGCGACACACCCAGTGAGCCCAGGAGCAACGCGGCGAGCAGTCCGGTGCGGTCCTTGCCTGCTGCGCAGTGGAACACCGCCGGAAGCGCTCCGGGCCCGGCCAAGACGTCGAACGCCTTCGCAAACCTCGACGCACCGATCGCCAGCATGTCCTGATACGCCCAGATGAGGAAGTCCTCGTCGCGCTCGTACTCGGGTGCGTCGCCATGGGCAAAGGTCTTGTCGACGATCGGGAGGTGGTGGAAGACAACAGGATGGGCATCGATCGGGAAGCGACCGCGCTCGTCCAACTCCGGTGCGCTGCGCAGATCGATGACGGTACGGAGACCGAGTGGCTCGAGCGCTTCGACGTCGGCGGGCGTCAGGCGGTACAAGCCATCGGCTCGGTAGAGCCTGCGCCACAGAGTCGTGCGCCCGTCGGCCGTCTGGTAGCCGCCGAGGTCGCGGAAGTTGTGGACCGCCTCGAGGGCGACGAGGCGTTCCGGATCGGAGGCGCGGTCGGCACAGAGGTCAGCAGTCACCGTGTCAGGGTACCCAGGCAATCGCGGCGGGAACCGGTGATGCCGATGAACTGCGGATGAACTCCGTCACTGCGGATCGACCTGACCGGCGGCCGCCGCTGCATCGAGTTGGGCCAGCACGGTCGTCCAAGCCTCGGGCAGTGACTTCTCGATGTGTTCTCCGTTGCGGGCGATGACCCGTGATCGGTTGATGCCGTGTTCGCGCCATGTCGACGCCCCTTCGGCCAAGTTCAGCATCATCGGCGCCAATCGGTCGATCGCCATGACGAACCGCGCCTCGGCGGTGTCACCGCGTTCGTATTCGTCCCACAGCTCGCGGAACCGCCGGCCGGTTTCGGCGGGCAGGACGGCGAACAGTCGGTCCGCAGCCGCTTCTTCGCGGGCTTGTTTGGTCGCTGCTTCGGCCGCCTCGTCGTAGGCGAAGGTGTCGCCAGCGTCGATCTCAACGATGTCGTGGACAAGCGCCATCGCCACCGCCGTGGCCACGTCGATCGGTTCGCTTGCATACGGCGCGAATATCAGTGCGCCGATCCCGAGGTGCCATGAGTGCTCCGCGGTGTTCTCGCGCCGGCTCCCGTCCGCCAAGCGATTGCGGCGCTCGACGCTCTTCAACCGATCGGCCTCCAAGAAGAATGCAAGTGCGGCTGTCATGCC
>JANMMQ010000337.1:0-3914 GCA_031373465.1 Ilumatobacteraceae bacterium
GCCAGCGAGCTGATGGGCCGAATGTTCCAGCACGAGATCGACCATCTGCACGGCGTCCTGATGTTCGATCGCATGACACCCGAGCAGCGCAAAGAGGCAATGACCGAGTATCGCCGCATACAAGAATCACCCGTCGCAGAGCTCCCGACACGCCGCCTGAAACTGCAGTGACCCGGGCCGCGCCACCGCGCCGGCTCGTGTACCTCGGGACGCCCGAGATGGCGGTGCCGCCGTTGCGGGCACTTGTTGCCGCTGGCTTCGAGATTGCTCTCGTCGTCACGCGCGTCAACAAGCGAAGAGGGCGTGGCTCGAAGGTGATGCCCAGCCCGGTGAAGGCGGCAGCGATCGAGCTCGGCCTTTCCGTGTCGCACTCGGTTGACGACGCGGTCGATGTAGGTGCCGACCTCGGCGTGGTGGTCGCGTTCGGACAGTTGATCAAGCCACATGTTCTCGAGAAGTTGCCGATGGTCAACCTGCACTTCTCGCTACTGCCTCGCTGGCGGGGGGCCGCGCCGGTGGAGCGCGCCATCCTGGCCGGTGACACCGCGACGGGCGTCTGCCTGATGCAGCTCGAGGAGGGGCTCGACACCGGCCCCGTCTACGCATGCAGGACGGTTCCGATCGAGTCGACCACTACGGCACGCGCTCTTCGTCAACAGTTGGTCGAAGTCGGTACGGAACTGCTGGTCGCCGAGTTGCGCGCCGGTTTTGATGTGCCGAGACCCCAGATCGGTGAAGCGACCAATGCCGCCAAAGTGCGCTCCGAGGAGCTGCAGATCGATTGGACGAAGCCTCCGACAGAGGTCGATCGCCTGGTTCGCCTCGGTGGAGCGTGGACGATGCTGCACGGCAGGCGTCTGAAGATCAACGCCGCCGATCTGGTCGAGCCCGGTCATGAACCCTCCAATGAGTTGCGTGGCGACCGTGTGGCTGGTGTGCGGCTGGTCGCGGTGCAGCCCGAGGGAAGGGCACCGATGAGCTTCGAGGCCTTCGCCCGCGGCGCCCGACTCGCAGACGTCGAGCCGCTGGGTGCGACCAACACAGGTAGCGTCAGCGAACGATGACTAACGCCCGCCAGGTGGCCTATCACTGCCTGCAGCGCATCGATCACGACGGGGCCTACGCCAACCTCCTGTTGCAGAGCGAGCTCGGGCGATCGCGACTGAGCGAACGAGATCGCGGCTTCGTCACTGAGCTGGTCTACGGCACGACGCGCATGCGTCGCGGTTGCGACGCGCTGATCGACCGATTTCTCGTCAAGGAGCCCCAGCCCTCGTTGCGCACACTGCTTCGGCTCGGCGCCTACCAGTTGCACTACGCCGGCGTCGCAGCGCACGCCGCGGTGGGAGAGACCGTCGAGCTGGCTCCCAAGGCGGCCAGGGGCTTCGTCAACGCGATCCTGCGTCGTGTCGGTGACACGCCGATGGAATGGACGAACGACGCGGCGCGACTGAGCTACCCCGATTGGATCGTCGCCCGCCTGCACGCCGAGCTCGGTGACGACGCTGAGCCGGCGATGCTGCGCATGAACGAGCCCGCACCCGTTTCGGTGCGCGACGACGGCTATCGGCAGGACCTCGCCTCCCAATGGGTCGCAGCTGCGGTCGAAGCCGCGCCGGGGGAACGGATCCTCGATCTCTGCGCGGCGCCGGGCGGGAAGGCGACCGCAATGGCCGCAAGCGGCGGGTACGTCATCGCCGCGGACCTGCAGATGCACCGCGCTCGCTTGATCGACGGGGTGACCGTCGTGGTCAGCGACGCCGTTGCGCCGCCTTTCCATGCCGACAGTTTCGACAAGGCGCTGATCGACGCGCCATGCAGCGGCCTCGGCGCGCTGCGACGCCGTGCCGACGCGCGCTGGCGGATCGCCGAGGCTGACGTTGGGGTCCTGGCGGCCCTGCAAGGAGAAATCATCTCGGCGGCCGCCCCGCTGGTCAGACCCGGCGGCTGGCTGGCGTACAGCGTGTGCACACTGACAGCGGAAGAGTCGATCGACCACCCCGTGCCCGAGGGATTCGAGCCGATCTCGTCGCCGCCGTCTCGTGAATGGCGGCCCTACGGTCACGGCTGGCGACTGCTGCCGCAGGATCATGACACCGACGGCATGGTCCTGATTCGATACCGTCGAAGGTCATGAACGACCGGCCGCTGCACGCGAAGGTCCTCACCGTCAGCGACGGCGTGATCCACGGCACCCGCGAGGACCTCAGTGGTGCTGCCCTCGTCGAACAGCTCACGACAGCGGGCTGGGTCGTGGTCGAGCACCGGGTCACTGCTGACGGCGCCACGAACGTCGCCAACACGCTCCGGGAGATGTGCGGCGGCTTCTCGGGGCTCGTCGTGTCGACCGGCGGCACCGGATTCGCCCCTCGTGATCAGACCCCGGAAGGCACACGATTGGTCATCGACCGCGAAGCCCCCGGACTGGCCGAGGCGATGCGTTTGGTCAATCCACTCGGCCGTCTGTCGCGGGGGATCGCCGGCATTTGTGACAAGGCGATCATCTGCAACACGCCGGGCTCGCCGAAGGGTTGTGTCGAGCAGCTCGCCGCGATTCTCGATGTCGTCCCTCACGCTGTTCGGTTGCTCGACGAATCACCGACTCAGCACTGACCGCTGCCGGATAGCCTGCTGCGGATGCTCAGGCTGGTCTTGCCAAAGGGATCATTGGAGAAGGCCACGCTCGAGCTGTTCGCCGCCGCCGATCTTCCCGTCCTGCGGTCGTCCTCTGTCGACTACAAGGCGACCATCGATGATCCGCGGATCGCCGACGTTCGCATCCTCCGGCCGCAGGAGATCCCGATGTACGTCGCCGAAGGACTGTTCGACTTCGGCATCACCGGGCGAGACTGGGTCGAGGAGACCGGCAGCGAGGTGGTCAGCCTCGGTGAGCTGAGGTACAGCAAGTCCACGTCGGAACCGGTGAAGGTGGTCGCTGCGGTCGCTGCTGACTCGCCTGCCCAACGCGTCGAGGACCTCCCGCAGGGTGTACGGGTCACCAGTGAGTACCCGAAGCTGACGGAGCGCTACTTTGCCTCGAAGGGCATCGCCGCCGACGTGCGCCTGTCGTATGGAGCAACCGAGGCGAAGATTCCCGACATCGCCGACTGCGTCGTCGAGATCACCGAGACCGGTCGAGCGCTGCGCGCTGCAGGCCTGCGAATCATCGACACGGTGTTGACCAGCTACACGGAGATGGTCGCGAACAAGGCATCGTTCGACGATCCGGTCAAGCTGCACGCAATGAGTCAGTTGATGACACTGCTGCTCGGCACGCTCGATGCACGCGGCAAGGTCCTGGTGAAGCTCAACGTCGACACCGATCACTTCAAGGCGGTTCTCGCCGTGCTGCCCTCGGCCAAATCACCGACCATCAGCGAGCTCGCCAACGGCGGCTACGCGATCGAATCCGTCGTCGACAAGCGCACGATCAACACTCTCATCCCCGAGCTGAAAGACGCCGGCGCCTCCGACATCTTGGAGTTGCCGATCAGCAAGATCGTTGCCTGAGATGCGCGGCATGGTGACGTCGTTCGACAAGGCCGTCGGTCTCGGCGAGATCACGCGCGACGACGGTTGGGTGGTGCCGTTTCATTGCATCGTGATCGCCGACGGAAGCCGCGACATCCCACTCGGTGTGGAGGTCGAGTTCGACCTCTTGTGCAAGCTCGGCCGGTACGAGGCCGACCACGTCGTCACGATATGAACGAGCGCGATCAGCGCATCCTCGACGTCATCCGCTCGCTTCGCGACGGTGAGGTCGTGACCTACGGCGACATCGCCGAGGACGCCGGTTACCCCAAACGGTCCCGCCTCGTCGGCCGGATCCTGGCGACGACCGGCGAGGACCTCCCGTGGTGGCGCGTCGTCAATTCGGTGGGTCGACTCGTTCCCGGCCACGAACGCGAGCAGTC
>JANMMQ010000372.1:0-7249 GCA_031373465.1 Ilumatobacteraceae bacterium
AGTCGGGTCGAACGCAATTCGCAGTTGGTGGGCACGAAGCGGCGGGTGGCCGCCGAACGCCAGGTCCTGGTGGCACGCGGCCGCAGCGATGGTCGCACCGTCATCTTCGTGCCAGAGGTCAAGGCCGGTGCGTGCGTCGGCATCACGTTGTTGCACGTGCAATTTCATGATCGCCTTCCGGCTCCGGTCATGCGCGGCGTGCTGCAGGGCTATGACCATCGGTATGACCGCCTCGTCGACTGGGTGACGGAGACCGAGGGCGTGTTCCGCGACGATCTGCTCGACGAGTTCTCCGTTGCCGAGCTGTTGATCACCCCGATCTCCGACGTGGCCGACCAATGGCGATCGTGATTCGCGGCATCGGTATCGACGCTGTCGACATCGAGCGATTTCGAAGGTCGTTGGAACGCACGCCGTCGATGCACCAGCGACTCTTCACCGACAGCGAGCTCGCCTACGTCGCGCCGAAGGCGGACCCGGTACCATCGCTCGCAGCTCGCTTCGCGTCTCGCGAAGCCGTGATGAAGGCGATGGGCTTGGGACTTGGCGCGTTCGGCTTCCACGACGTGTGGGTCGATCACAGCGAGAGCGGAGAACCGCACCTCAACATCACGGGTCGTGCCGCGGAATTGGCGATCGAGCGAGGGATCGATACATGGCACCTCTCCATCACTCACACGGATCAAGTGGCCATCGCCTACGTCGTCGCCTCGTGACGTAGCCTCGTCGGCATGTTGCCGATCGTCACCCCGGAGGAAATAGCTGCGATCGATGCAGCCGCGCCGGAGTCTCCCGACGTGCTGATCGGCAGGGCCGGTGCTGCCGTCGCCTGGGCGGCGTTGCGCATGCTCGGCGGGAGCTATGGCCGCACGGTCAACGTGCTCTGCGGCAAGGGCAACAACGGCGCGGACGGTCGTGTCGCAGCCGACCACCTCGCCGCCAAAGGTGTACGGGTCAGAGTTTTCGACGTCCCTTCGCATCCCGCGGTGCTGCCCGACGCCGACCTCGTGATCGACGCGGCATACGGGACCGGCTTTCATGGCTCGTGGTCGCCGCCCGACGTGGGCGACACACCGGTACTGGCCATCGACGTACCGAGCGGTGTCGACGCGTTGACCGGCGACATCAGCGGCGACGTTCTCGCGGCGACGAGAACCATCACGTTCGCAGCGCTGAAACCCGGTCTGCTGATGCCACCCGGCAGTGCCCTCGCCGGCGAGCTC
Source organism: Ilumatobacteraceae bacterium (assembly GCA_031373465.1). Taxonomy (GTDB): domain Bacteria; phylum Actinomycetota; class Acidimicrobiia; order Acidimicrobiales; family Ilumatobacteraceae; genus JAENVT01. Next base: position 1,224 of record JANMMQ010000372.1, read on the forward strand.
GAGCTGGCTGACATAGGGCTCGACATCGGCTGGGCGCGCGCCAACCTCGTCCAGGGAGTCGATGTCGCCGAATGGTGGCCGGAGCGCGACGAATATGCGCACAAGTGGCAGAGCGCGGTGCGAGTCATTGCCGGCTGCTCGACCATGACCGGTGCGCCGCGACTCGTCGCCAGGGCGGCGATGCGAACGGGCGCCGGGATGATCCATCTGTCGGTACCCGGTATGACCCTGTCCGATGCACCGATCGAGATCGTTCAGCGGCCGCTGCCGGGACTGTTGTGGGCCGATGCGGCACTGGCCTCGCTCGATCGCTTTCATTCGATCGTCGTCGGGCCCGGCCTCGGTCGATCCGACGACACCGCCGCAAACATCCGCCGCGTCGTTGTCGAGGCACCCCTGCCGATGGTGATCGACGGCGACGGCCTGTTCGCGCTCGGGTGGAGCTCGGAAGGCGCGTCGACGTTGCTGCGGCGCCGAACGATGCCGACGGTGCTGACGCCACATGACGGGGAGTACGCGGTGCTGACCGGCAACCAACCCGGAGCGGACCGAATGGTCGCAGCGAGGCGGTTGGCGGCCGACAGCGCGTGCACCGTCGTGCTGAAAGGAGCTGCGACCGTCATCGCCGATCCCGATGGTCAGGCTCTCGTGGTCACGGCAGGCGACGCCAGGCTGGCCACAGCAGGAACTGGCGACGTGCTCAGTGGCATCATCGGTGCGCTGCTGGCCGGCGGGATGAAACCGTTGCACGCCGCGGCGGCCGCTGCGTGGGTGCACGGCCAGGCTGGTCGCCGCGGGAAACGACACGGTCTCGTCGCCAGCGACCTACCCGATCTGATTCCGGCGGTGTTGGAAGAACTGCTGTGAGTCGATGGGCCTGGGCCGAGGTCGACCTCGGTGCAGTACGCGGCAACGTCGAGCATCTGGTCTCGGTCGCGGCGCCCGCCGCCGTATGGGCGGTGGTAAAGGCCGACGGCTACGGCCACGGTACGACTCAGGTCGCGCGGGCTGCGCTGCAGGGAGGCGCCACCGGGTTGTGCGTTGCATTGGCACAGGAGGGGAACCTGCTTCGCGATGCGGGGCTGGACTCTCCGGTCCTGGTGCTCAGCGAGCAACCGCCGGAGGAGCTGGTTGGCGCGCTGCGGGCCGGTCTCGACCTCACGGTCTATTCGCACGCGCAGTTGCAGGCGATTGCCGCCGCGGGCGGACGAGATCATCCCGTCCACCTGAAGGTCGACACTGGGATGCGCCGTGTCGGTGCATCAGTCGAAGACGTCTTGGAGCTGGCCGATGCCATTGACGCGTCGCCGGCCGTGCGGTTGCAAGGGTTGTGGACTCATCTCGCAGTTGCCGACGAACCGGCCGACCCCTTCAATGCGGCCCAGATCGCGACGTTCCGGGACGTTGTCGGCATGTTGGCCGCTGCCGGCCATCATCCGTCGCTCGTTCACGCGGCCAACTCAGCGGCGACCCTCGCTGACCCGTCGGCTCACTTCGACATGGTGCGCGCCGGCATCTCGGTGTATGGCATCTCGCCGGGTGCCGCGCTCACCCGGCAGGCGGCAGCGTTGCGTCCGGCGCTGTCGTTGCGTGCCCGCGTATCGCACGTCAAGCAGGTGCGCGCCGGTGATCGGATCTCCTACGGATTGCGTCACCGATTCGACAGCGACACCACTGTGGCCAACCTACCCCTGGGCTATGCCGATGGCGTTCCCCGCCGCCTGTTCGCGGGCGGGGGCGAGGTCCTGATCGGCGGCCGGCGTCGGCCGATCGTGGGCGTCGTCACCATGGATCAGCTGATGGTCGATTGCGGGACGGAAAAGGTTGCAATCGGTGACGAAGCGGTCCTGATCGGGAGCCAGGGCAGCGAGTCCATCACGGCGACCGAGTGGGCCGAGCGGCTCGGCACGATCGGGTACGAGGTGGTCTGCGGCATCTCGCGGCGCATCGAGCGGCGATACACAGGGGCCTGAACCTCTAGCATCGACGGCGGCCATGTTGCATCTCCGTTCTGATTCTCTTGTGACAACATCTGCCATCGCCGCGTGCCTGGCCGGTCTTGCCCGTCGTGGCGATCTGATTGTGCTCGCCGGCGAGATGGGGGCCGGCAAGACGGCGTTCGCCAAGGGGTTCGGCCGGGCGATCGGTGTGACCGAGCCGATCACGTCGCCGACCTACACCCTCATCCACAGCTATCAGGCGGGCAAGGTGACGCTTCATCACGCAGACATCTACCGGTTGACGACCCATCACGAGGTTGCCGACCTGGCGCTGTCCGAGCTGCTCGAGTCCGACGGCATCGTGATGGTTGAGTGGGGAGACGTCGTTGCAGGTTCGTTGGGCGATCATGTGGTGGTGCGACTGGACTTCGACGAGGCCGACACGGACGCCCGCGACATCACGATCAGCGCCGCCGGCCGGGCGTGGGCTGCCCGCTGGCAGGAGATCGAGCGTCAACTGGCGGTGTTCGCATGTTGATCCTCGGTATCGAAACTGCCACTGAACAGGTCAGCGTGGCGATAGGTGGGCACGAAGGGGTGCTGGCGATGTTCGAGGTCTGCCGCGGCCGCCGGCACGCCGAGACCCTGATCCCCTCGATCCAATTCGTGTGCAAGCAGGCCGATATCGTCATGTCCGAGTTCGGTGCGATCGCCGTAGACGTCGGCCCTGGCCTCTTCACCGGCATGCGGGTCGGCCTGGCCGCGGCCAAGGCGATTGCCCAAGCGTTGCGCGTGCCGATGATCGGGATCAGCTCGCTCGACCTGTTGGCATTTCCTCTTCGCCAGAGTGGCCGAGAAGTTGCTGCGGTGATCGACGCTCGCAAAGGAGAGCTCTTCTATGCGTTCTATCGACCGGTGCCCGGCGGTGTGCAGAGGCTGGGTGAGCCGCGGTGCGCCTCCGTCGAGGATCTGGTCGGGGAGATGATGGCCCGCGGGCACGACAGCGTCTGTGTCGGTGATGGCGCGTTGCGATACAGGGAAGAGATCACCGCCGTCGTCCGCTGCGACTTTGCCGAGCAGTTCCTCTCCCATCCCTCGGCGGCACCGTTGGTGCAGTTGGCGCACGCCAAGGCGTTGCGCGAAGAGTGGGTCAACCCGTGGGAGATCCAGCCGCTCTACCTGCGCGCTCCCGATGCGCGGATCAACTGGTCGACCCGGGCCTCGGCGACGCGAGGTGGTCGATGAGCGTGTTGTCCCGGCGGTTGTGGCGGGGAGTCTCCGATGAACAGCTGGTCATCGAACCGCTGCGGCGCAGACATCTTGCGGATGTCCTGGCGATCGAGCAGGTGTCGTATCCGAAGCCATGGTCGCGCAACGTGTTCCAAAGCGAGATCGAGCTCGCTCGCAGCGGTGAGCGCCACTACATCGTCGCCCGTGGCGGCGGCGTCGTCATCGGCTACGCGGGTCTGATGTTCGTCGTCGGCGACGCCCACGTGACCAACATCGCCGTCGCCTCCGAGAGGCAACGCGCCGGTGTGGGCACGCGGATGTTGGCCGAGCTTGGGTGGGAGGCCGTCAATCGCGGCTGCGAGGCGTTGACGCTGGAGGTGCGTGTCAGCAACACGGGTGCGCAGGCGCTGTACCGCAGCTTCGGGTTCGTGCCCGCCGGTGTGCGCCAGCGTTACTACGAGAACACCGAGGACGCCATCGTGATGTGGTGCCACGACATCGGCCGGCCGGAATACGCCGAGCGTTTGGCGTTGCTGAGCCCCGAATCAGTGCCGCGAAATCGGCAGCGATGAACGTGGACGAGCGCACCGTCGTGCTGGGCATCGAAACGAGCTGTGACGAGACAGCTGCGGCGCTGGTGATGGGTGGCTACGACGTGCTCTCCAGCGTCATCTCGACGCAGGTCGACCTGCACGCCCAATACGGCGGGGTCGTACCCGAGATCGCCAGTCGCGCCCATCTCGACCTGCTCAATCCTGTGGTCGCGCGGGCGATCGTCGAAGCGGGCATCGAGCCGGAGCGGATCGATGCAGTTGCCTGCACGGTCGGGCCGGGGCTTGTCGGTGCGCTCCTCGTCGGCGTGTCGGCTGCCAAGGCCCTAGCCCTCACCTGGGACGTGCCCTTCGTCGGTGTCAATCACATGGAGGCCCATCTCTACGCCGCGTTCCTCGAGGACCAGTCACTCGAGATGCCGCTGGTCGTGCTGCTGGTGTCGGGGGGCCACACCATGCTGATCGAGATGCGCGACCACGGGAGCTACCGGTTGCTCGGGCAGACGATCGACGATGCGGCCGGTGAGGCCTTCGACAAGGTTGCCCGCTTTCTCGGCCTCGGCTACCCGGGCGGTCCGGCCATCGATCAAGAGGCCCTGCGCGGGGACCCGACAGCGATCGCGTTCCCGCGCGCCATGCTCGACGACGGGCTCGATTTCAGCTTCAGCGGGCTCAAGACGTCTGTCGTCAACTACGTGCGCAAGAACCCGGATGTGTCTGCAGCAGACGTCGCAGCGTCGTTCCAGAAGGCGGTCGTCGACGTTCTCGTGGCGAAGGCCAGGCGGGCGGCGGCTTCTGTTGGTGCACGCGGGCTCGCGTTGGGCGGAGGCGTTGCAGCGAACTCCTCGCTGCGCGAGCGCTTCGCGGCCGTTGGCCAGGAGGACTCGATCCGGGTGTTCCTGCCGAGCAGGGCGATGTGCACCGACAACGCGGCGATGATCGCCGCTGCAGGCTGGCATCGCCTGGGCAGCGACGGCCCGACCTCGCTCGACATCGGCGCCCTTCCCAACCTGCGCCTCACCTTTGATTCCTGAACCACCAGTGGAGCGGGGCGCTCGTAGCCTGATGCAGTGAGAATCGGCAGCTTCACACCAGTTGCGCCTGTGGTGCTGGCGCCGATGGCCGGGGTCACCAACGCGCCGTTCCGCACCCTGTGCCGCGAGTTCGCGCCCGGGCTCGTCTACGTCAACGAGATGGTGATGGCAACCGCAGTCGTGCACGGCAACTCCAAGACGGAGCGGATGATGACCTTTTCCGCCGACGAACAACCGAGGAGCCTGCAGATCTACGGCAGCGATCCTGTGATTCTCGGCGAAGCGATCCGCAAGCTGTGCGACGCCGACAGGGTCGACCACATCGACATCAACTTCGGGTGCCCGGCTGCGAAGGTCACGCGCAAGGGTGGCGGCGCCGCTGTGCCGGCGAAACCGAACCTGCTGCGCGCCATCCTGCGCGAAGCCGTTGCGGCGGCGACCCCGGCAGGCGTTCCCGTGACGATCAAGTTCCGCAAGGGTCTCTTCGATTCGCTCCTGACCTTTGTCGAAACGGGTCGCATCGCCGTCGACGAAGGGGTCGTGGCCATCGCCCTTCATGCCCGCACCGCAGAGCAGCACTACGCCGGCACCGCCGATTGGAATGCCATCGGCGAGTTGAAGTCCGCAGTTCCCGAGATCCCGGTGCTGGGCAACGGCGATATCTGGGAGGCCGCAGATGCCGTCGCCATGATGGGCGCGACCGGGTGCGATGGCGTCGTTGTCGGCCGAGGGTGTCTCGGCCGACCGTGGCTGTTCCGCGACCTCGTCGAAGCACTGAACGGCCGGCCCGTCCCGCCTTCTCCGGCATTGGGTGGGGCGTGCGAAGTCATGGCCCGCCACGCACGACTGTTGGCGGATCATCTCGGCGAGGATCTGGCAATGCGTGATTTCCGCAAGCACACCTCCTGGTACCTCACTGGCTATCCCGTCGGTGGTGAAGCACGGCGCCGGTTCGCCAACATCTCGACTCTCGCGGAGTTGGAGGACCTCATCGCCCAACTCGATCCAGGCACCATCCTGGTCGAGGGCGGGGAGCGCATTCGCAGGGGGCACACCAACGGCCCAATTCGCGTAGCCCTACCTGACGGCTACCTCGATCATCTCGACGACACCACCGTTCCGGACGACGGCCATGTGATGGCGCTCAGCGGCGGATGACGAAGGTCGTTCTCGCATCGGCGTCACCACGCCGGCACGAGTTGCTCAGCCAGATCGGTGTGAACTTCACCGTGCGCGCGCCCGACATCGACGAGTCTCCGATCGAAGGCGAG
>JANMMQ010000438.1:0-1877 GCA_031373465.1 Ilumatobacteraceae bacterium
GACCACGAGGTTGCGCAAGGTGTGCATCGGCGAGACTGCATCGCTGAGGCGGGCAGAGGCGTTGGCACCTTCGCTGGTGGCCAGCTGGCCGACGGTCTTGTCGAACTCGTCGAACGCCGTGACGGCGTTGCCGCTGGTCGAAGCCTGCTTCCCCAGACTGACCGCAACTGCTGCATCCCAGTTGCCGGAGTCGTCAAGGGCGCGGATCTCTTCATGTGCAGCTCGATAGCTCGCGTAGGCACTCCCCGCGACGGTAAGAACCCCTGCATCACTCGGCAGTCCGCTGGCGAGCTCCTTCTGCACGACATCGTCGCCACGCTGCCAGTTGACCTCGTTCGCAGCTCCGTTGCCGCGGTTGATCAGCGTCAGCGCCTCTTGAGACCGCGCCTCGAACGCCGCAGCGCGGGCCTGCGCTGCGGCGTCGGCCGCTAACACGTGATTGGCGACGGCGGAATCGGCGTCGCTGGCCGCACCAGCCTGCGTGGTGCCGCCGATCAGCAGCAGCAAGAAAAGAACGAGCAGCGAAACGGCTATCGGGATGTTGAAGATCCTGCGGAACGTGCGCCACAACCACCAACTTCCCACTGCGAGGGAGATGAACAGCAGCCAACCCGACAGGTGCAGCCAGATACCGGCTCGGTGTGCGGTCGCCAGGCTGTGGTTGACCTGGGAGCGCTGGGAACCCTCGACGGTCTGCAGTGAGGAAACGATGTCGGGCACGTCAGGATCGGCATTGTTGATGATGTCGTTGGCCTGCCGCTGATATGTCGCACCGACAGGGAACCCCTGCCGGTTGTTGGCCCTGGCCTGCTCGACCAAGCCGACGTAGCTACCGAGCAGTCGACTGGCTTCACTGAGTTGGGCGAGGTCACCGGCGCCCGCCACTGCGGATACGGCCACCAATCCGTCCCCGGCCTTCGAGATCTCGTCGAGGTAGGCGGTGCGCTGCACCGGATCCTCCTGGCCGCTGCGGAGGTAGGACGAGCTGGCGATCGCGTCGGCGTGCACGATACGGACTTGGATGTCTTGCAAGGCGAGCAGCTGGGCCGACGCGGTGCGCACATCGTTTATCTCTTTGGCTCGCTGGTTGACGCCGAAAGCGCCGACAACCGCGAAGACGACGGCGAGCACGATGAAAACCGCTCGCAGCACGGAAATCCTGGCCGGCGTGGAGGTGACCGCCAGACGCCTGACGAGCGGTTGCGTGCTCAACGGAGGTGGCTGCTGCGGTGGCGTTGTTATTGCGGCTGGGAGCACCCGACCTCCTCGTCGTGGGAGTGTACGCGCAACTCTTGACGATGCGAACGGGTTGGGTACCGTTGTCACATGCCTGCAGCGTTCCTTCACCCCTATGCCAAGCCCACCCGCGAGAGCTTCATCCGCATCGATCGCGGTGAAGGTGCTCTGGTGTGGGACGAGAACGGTCGCGAGTTGGTCGATGGAATGGCCAGCCTGTGGTACAACGCGATCGGCCATGGTCGCGCCGAGATGGCCGACGCCATCGCCGCCCAGGTGCGCACGCTCGGCGCATATTCGACGTTCGATCCGTTCACCAACGAGCCCGCAGAGATGTTGGCGGAGGAGCTAAGGCAGATCGCGCCGACGCCCAACGCCCGCGTGTTCTTCACCTCATCGGGATCGGAGTCGATCGATACGGTGATGAAACTGGCTCGCATGGCACACGTGCAGGCGGGGCAGCCACAGCGCAAGCTCATCATCAGCCGGATCCGCGGCTACCACGGCGTCGCCTATGGCGGCACCAGCGCGCTCGGCATCGCCGCCTACAAGGAGAACTTCGGGCCGTTCGTCGATGAGGTGGTAACGGTGCCGGCCGACGACGTCGAGGCCGTCGCCACGTTGATGAGCCAGCGAAGCAA
>JANMMQ010000349.1:0-4873 GCA_031373465.1 Ilumatobacteraceae bacterium
CTGGGGTTCGCGCGGCAGGTCACCCACTGCTGGCGCAACGACTCATGGCTGGACGATGACGAGATCATCCGCAACGCCGGCCGTCTTGCCGGGATCCCCGGGTGGCTCATCCACGGCAGGCTCGACGTGAGCAGCCCTCTCGACGCGCCGTGGCGGATCAACCTGGCATGGCCGGACAGCCGCCTCATCGTCGTCGAAAGCGAGGGGCACGGCGGCGAGACGATGATGGCGCGTTGGCGCCGCGTACTCGGCGATCTCGTCTAGGGCTAGAGGCCCAGAACCCCCCGCGCGTGCTCGATGTCGTGCTTGAGTTGAGTGATCAGCGCATCGATGCCATTGAACTTGCGCTCGCTGCGCAGGAAGTTGGTGAAGCGAACTTCCGCACGCTCGCCGTAGAGATCGCCTTCGAAGTCGAGCAGGTGGGCTTCGAGCAGCGAGTGGTCGGCGTGCTCGTAGAACGTCGGCCGCCGACCGAGGTTCAGCGCGCACGGGTGGACGTCGCCGTTGGGGCGTTCATACCAACCCGCGTACACACCGTCGGCCGGCACGCAGACTGCGTTCGGCACCTCGACGTTCGCTGTGGGAAAGCCCAACAACCTGCCCCGCTGATCGCCGATGACGACGATCCCGCGCGCCTCGAATGGTCTGCCCAGCAGACTCGTCGCCAGCTCGACCTGCCCGCCCGCCAATGCTCGGCGGATTGCCGTTGAGCTGATCGATTCGTCGACCCCGTCGGCCCGGGGCACGAGGTCCAATGGCTGCACCTCGAAGTTGCCCTCGACCCCGAGTTGGCGCAGCAGCTCGACGTTCCCGCCCCGACCGCGACCGAAGTGGAAGTCCTCGCCGACGACGACGATCGATGTGTCGAGGCAGTCGACGAGAACACGACGCACGAAGTGGGCCGGCTCTTCGCGCGATTGCGCCTCGTCGAAGTGGATCACGATGGTCGCGTCGAGTCCGGTGGCCGCCAGCAGCTCGAGCTTCTGATCGACGTCGGTGAGCAGCTTGGGAGCGGACTCCGGTCGAACCACCGATGCAGGGTGGCGATCGAACGTCATCACTGCGGAACGGGCCCCGGAGGCAGCGGCGAGTTGCCGAACCGCCTCGATGACGGCCAGATGGCCGCGGTGCACGCCGTCGAACGCGCCGATGGTCAACACCGTGCGCTCCCCCGCCCACGGCGGCGAATCAAGGTTCGTGATGAGCTGCACCATCAGGAACGCTATCCCCGCGAGCGGAGCGCAACGAAGTCCCTACGCGATCACGACCGCCGGCTTGGCTGCGGTGCCGAACGACTCGTACACGGCCAGCAACGACCCGTGCTCGTCGACGACCGCCCATGGACCGTCTCCCGCGAACCGGTCGAGCACCCTGCCGTGGCGGATCATCTCGGCAGCAGCGTCGTCCACTGTGACGCGGCAGTAGTCACGCATCGCGTCGACGGGTGTCATCAACACGCACTGGTCCGGCGGCAGTGCCTCGCTCTCCCCGAAGCTGCCGACAGCCGTACGCCGAAGGTTGCGCAGGTGGGCCCCACCTCCGAGCAGGCGCCCGAGATCGTCGGCCAGCGAACGGATGTAGGTGCCGGCCGAGCATCTGACCTCGATCCGCAACACCGAGGGGTCGGCCGTGCCGGAGACATCGAACGAATGGACAGTCACCGGACGCGGTTGTCGCTCGACCTCGATGCCTTCGCGCGCAAGCTCGTGCAGGCGCTTGCCGTCGACGTGCAGCGCACTGACCATCGGCGGAATCTGCATGATGGATCCAGTCAGTTGCACAGCCGCGGCTCGCGCCATGTCGGCGGTGACTGCGGACATGTCGAACGTTCCGGTGACCTCGCCGCTGGAGTCGAGCGTCGATGTCGAGGTGCCGAGCACGACGTCGGCCGTATAGGTCTTACCCAGCGCTGTCAAAAATCGAAGCAGCCTGGTGGCCTTGCCGACCCCGATCAGCAGTACCCCGGTGGCATCGGGATCGAGCGTGCCGGCATGACCGACTTGACGCTCGTCGAACCGTTTGCGCAACATCCCCACGACATCGTGACTGGTCACCCCGGACGGCTTGTCGACAACCGCCAGGCCATGGGTTGTCGGCGGCTTACGTCGCGCCATGATGCTTATTCGGCGGGTTCCGGCGGTCGCTCAGGCATGGTGGCTTTGTCGTGCAGGATCCGCTCGATCCGCTCGGCGGCGCGAATAGTCTCGTCGGGCCTGAACGACAGGATCGGCGTCTTCTTGGCCCTCACTTCACGACCAACCGACGCCTGCAGGCGAACGCGATGACTGGCCAGCGCCGCCAGGATGTCGGCGTCGCCATCCTCGCCCAACAGCGAATCGAAGTACACGATTGCCCGGTTCATCTCGGAGTCGACGTCGATCGAGGTGATGGTGACCATGTCGAGGCGTTCGTCGTCGATGCGGGTCAACGCTTCAGCGATCACCTCGCGCAACGATTCGTTGAGCCGCGCGGTGCGCGGGTAACGATGTTGCGACGGTGCTGTGGCTCGTCGTGGCTTCGTCATGGGCTCACCCTATCCAGGGTGCGCGTCGGCTCGGGCAGGGCTCAGTCGAAGACAGGCTTCGAACGGTTCGAACGCTTGAGCTCGGCCATCCCGCTGGTCGTGGCAACGATCTCGATCGCATCCCACAGCCGCAGCGCGGCCTGGCCACGAGGGATCGAAGCGATGACCGGACCGAAGAAGCTGGCTTCATCGGACTGCCCCGGATGGAACGTGATGATGGGAGTCCCGACATCTTTGCCAGCGCGCTCGAATCCCAGATCGGTCTCGCCGCGAATGTACGCATCGTGCGAGTCGTCGAGCGCTGCGTCGGCCAGACCGGGCGGCAACCCTGCCGACTTCAGCACACCCTGCAGGACCGCAACCGGGTCCTCGGTGATCTCCAACCGACGACCCCCGCCGTGAATGAACTCGCCCAGTGCCGTGTACAGCGCGCCGACCTGATCGTTGCCGAGCTCGATGCGAATCTGGTCGGCAACGCGCAACCCGTACAGCCCAGCCATGTGACCCGCCCGGTATTCTGGCGTGTACCAGTCGTCCGTGCGGTGCTCGTTGATCATCTTGAGGCAGATGAATCGCCACGTGACCTCGTAGTGGCGCAACTGTTGCACCTCGGTTATCCAGCGGGATGTGATCCATGCCCATGGGCAAATCGGATCCAGAAAGAACTCGAGATCAGCCATGCAACCGAGGCTATCGGCGGGTGTCTGGCCCATCGGAGTGCTTCCGGACACCCCGGGTGGGAGCAAAACACTCCGATGGGCCGCGCACGAACGCGCCGTCCGTTGTGCGCCGGCCGTTGTGCCCTCACTAGACGCGGGCGACTTCTCGCTCTTCGAAGGTCTCGATCAGGTCCCCGGGCTTGAGGTCCTGGAAGTCGCTGAGGCCGATACCGCACTCGAAGCCCTCACGGACTTCGCGGGCATCTTCCTTGAACCGCTTCAGCGATTGGATGCTGCCCTTCCAGATGATCGTGCCATCGCGGAGGAAGCGAACCTTGGAGCCGCGTGTGATCTGACCGCTGCGTACGATACAGCCGGCGATCGCTCCGATACGGGGCACACGGAAGATCTCGCGGACCTCGGCTTCGCCGGTGACCACTTCTTCGAACTCCGGCGCCAGCATGCCGACCATCGCCCGCTCGATGTCTTCGAGCAGTTTGTAGATGATCTCGTACGTACGCACCTCGACGTGCTCGGCCTCGGCCATGTCGCGCGCCTTGCGGTCGGGACGGACGTTGAAGCCGATCAACGTGGCGTTGGTCGTCGACGCCAGGCTGATGTCGTTCTCGGTGATCCCGCCGACGGCGCGGTGGACGAATGCCAACTTGACCTCGTCGCGTTCGAGGCGTCGCAACGACTCGGTGACGGCCTCGAGCGAACCTTGCACGTCGGCCTTCAACACGATGTTCAACGTGGCGACTTCGCCCGCCTGGATCTGGCTGAAGATGTCTTCGAGCTTCACACCCGTCTGTACGCGGGCGTCGCCGCGTTGGGCCTTCAGCCGTTGACGCTGCCCACGGGCTTCGCCGACGGTCTTCGCAGTCTTCTCGTTGTCGGCGGCGCGGAACTCGTCGCCGGCGTTGGGAACGCTCTGTAGACCAAGGACCTGCACCGGCATCGATGGGCCCGCTTCTTTGACCTGGTTGCCCTTGTCGTCGATCATGGCGCGAACGCGGCCCCATGAACCGCCGGCGACGATGGGGTCGCCGACCTTCAGGGTGCCCTTGTCGACGAGCACCGTCGCGACCGGGCCACGGCCTGTATCGAGGTTGGCTTCGAGCACGATGCCCTTCGCGCGCCCCGTCGGATTGGCGGTGAGCTCTTCGACTTCTGCGACAGCCAGGAGTTGATCGAGCAGATCGTCGATGCCGAGGTCCTGTTGGGCCGACATCTCGACGACGATCGTGTCGCCACCCCACGCCTCCGGAACGAGCTCGTGCTCGGCGAGCTGGGTCAGCACGCGACCGGGGTCGGCGTTGTCCTTGTCGATCTTGTTGACTGCGACGACGATCGGCACTTCAGCAGCCCTGGCATGGTTGATCGCCTCGATCGTCTGCGGCATGACGCCGTCGTCCGCGGCAACGACCAACACGACGATGTCGGTGACCTGTGCGCCGCGGGCACGCATTTTCGTGAAGGCAGCGTGGCCCGGAGTGTCGATGAACGTGATCTGGCCGCCATCGCGGTCGACCATGTAGGCACCGATGTGCTGGGTGATGCCGCCCGCCTCGCCGGCCACGACGTTGGCGTGACGGATCTTGTCGAGCAGGGTGGTCTTGCCGTGGTCGACGTGGCCCATGATGGTGATGACCGGGGCGCGCGGCGACTGCAGGCTTTCGTCGTCGTCGTC
>JANMMQ010000484.1:0-2477 GCA_031373465.1 Ilumatobacteraceae bacterium
CTCGACACCCTCGAACGGCACCAAGGTACCGTCGCGACGCACCGTCGGCGGACGGCCGACCGACAGGTGCAGGTCACTGGCCCCCGCTGCGACCGCTGCCTGAAGCAGCGTGACCAATGTCTGATCAATATTGAACATCTGGCTATCCTCCCTGGTTACCGCCGCCCTCACGGGAGTGGCACTTTCTTTTATGACGATTGCGTTCTCGGCCCTCTACGGCCTTCTCTTCGGTTCGTTCCTGACGGTGGTGGTCGACCGCGTCCCTCGCGGCGCCTCCATCGTCAGCCCCGGATCCGCTTGCGGAAACTGCGGCTTGCGCCTCGGTGTCCGCGATCTGGTTCCGGTTGTGTCGTGGTTGGCTCTTCGCGGCAAGTGCCGCCGTTGTCATATGGGTATCGGTAAGGAACCACTGATCCTTGAGCTGATGACGGGTCTTCTGTTCGGATTGTTCGCCTGGAAGTTCGGCCTCGATTGGGCGTTGCCGGCCTACTGCGTGCTGGGCGCCGGCCTAGTCGCTCTCAGTTGGATCGACCTTCGCACGAAACGGTTGCCACGCAAGATCATCTACGTCACGGCGGCCATCGGGCTGCCGCTGTTGGCTCTCGCTGCCCTGGTGCGCCACGAGCCGCGACGCCTGTGGATGATGGCGCTGGGCGCCGCCTGCGCGTTGGCCTTCATGGGTTTGGTCTACGTGCTGAGCAGAGGCGGGATGGGCGACGGCGACGTTCGTCTTTCGCCACTTCTCGGCGCCTACCTGGGCTGGCTCAACCCCGGGCTTGTCGCAGTCGGTCTGTTCATGGGTTTCCTGGCAGGCGCGGCCGTCGGCGTGGCGATGATGGCCGGCGGCCGTGCCGGGCGAAAGACGGCAGTGCCGTTCGGGCCCTTCTTGGCGCTCGGCACGGTTGTTGCCGTCTTCGTCGGTCAGCGCTGCATCGATCTGTTCATGCGCCGCTGACCACAAGAATCTTGACGCAATACGTGCTTTACTTCGCCTGGCTGCGTGCCGACAACAGTTCCGATGAATACGCGCGACGACCCGGCGGCGGTGCCGAGACGACGAGATGACCACGACCAGGGGATGACCCTGATCGAGATCCTCGTTGCCATTGTGCTGATCGGAACGGTGGTCCTTGCCACGCTCGGCGCGCTGAGAATCTCGATTCTCGGAGGCACCGTCCATCGTGACCACGCCAACGCCCACGCGTGGCTGCAATCCGCCTCCGATGTGCTCTACGCGCGAGAGAAGGTGGACTGCAGCACCACGGACGCCGACGGCGGGAAGGCGGCAATCTTGGCGCAGTACCAACCGACCGTCGACTTCGTGCCCAACCCGGAGACCTGGACCAACTCCCAGATCAAGCTCATCGACCTCCAGTTCTGGAACGCAACCGACACCGACGGCGACGGCATCGTCGAATACCGCTTCGGCACCGTTTGCCAGGACACCATCAACCTGTCCCTGCAACGAATCACCCTTGAGGTGCGCAGCCCGAACGGACGAATCATCGAACAAGTGGAGCTCATCAAATGAAGACCGAACGTTCGACACGCGATCGAGGATTTACGTTGGTCGAGGTCGTCATCTGCGTCGCTCTGCTGGGGGTGCTGGCCCCTGTCCTGATGAGCGTGATCGTCGTCACGCTGAAGACCTCGCCAGCTGTCGCCGATCGCGCCGATTCGGCGACGATCGTCCAAGGTCTCGTCACTTGGCTCCCCCAAGACATCGATTCAGCTGCCCCCGGTTCGTTCGATACGTCGTCGGGCGCACCGAGTGGCTGCAGCGGAACGGATCCCGGCTTCAACCTGCTGAAGATGACGTGGACAGAAACGATCACCTCGACCGCGAATTACACGGCGAGCTATCGATACGTGCCCAAGGCCGTCCCCGCAGATGGGGGGCGGATCGTGCGCGTCTACTGCGCACTCGGCGCCGCCCCACAGGTGCTGAACGTGAGCCGTGCAATTCCTGTTTGGGTCGCCGGATCGGAGCCGGTTCGCGTCACGTTGTCCGATGCACCGGACGACGACGCCTTGACCCTGAACGACACCGCCAGGTTCGACGTACAACCGCTGGTCGGCAAGTTGATCTCCATCGTCGGGACGACCAAGAATCCTAACGAGACCCTGGTCGCGCCGACGACGACCACACCAGCAACAACCACCAGCACGACTCAACCCAACCAGCCGCCCGTTGCTGCCAATGTCGCTGCCACAGTCACGGCGGCGACACCGGTATCGATCAGTGTGTCCGCATCCGACCCGGAGGGGGGAGTCTTGACGGCGACATTCCCTGCGATTCCGGCTGGCTGGTTGATCACGCCGGCAGGCGGACTGACATTCACGGTGACCGCCCCGGCTGCTGCCGCCAACACCGTGGTTGTTGTCCCCTACCAGGTCACCGATCCGTTGGGGTCGTCGGCGAGTGCCAACGTGACGTTCACGGTTCCACCCATCGCGGTGGTGAACCAACCGCCCGT
>JANMMQ010000495.1:0-19933 GCA_031373465.1 Ilumatobacteraceae bacterium
CACTGCGCCCCGCGCACGGCGAACGAGAGCGTCAGCGCGCACACAACCGCGCAAGCACACGAACGGGAGCGCCGACGGACACGGCACGCCGAAGCCCTCTCCGCGTCCTCGACTCCGGGCCGTCTCGGCCGGTCCGCATACACTCTTCGGCGGCGCGAATGCACATCTCACCCAGGAGTCGGGTTTATGTGCATCAACATCTATCGACGTCGCACCGGGGAAATGAGATGGACGGAATCACCATTGTTTATTCAGACAGCGGTGATGGCGGCGCCGGCCATCGTTCGCAGAAGCGACACGAGCGCGTCCCGTCGGAGACGTCCGCTGAACGGAGTGGAGTTGATCAACCCAAACACCGCGTGCACCGCGGCACGCACTTCCCTGGCGTCGAGCACCTCCGATTGCTCGGCGACGACGACGTCGACCCATATGTCGACGTACGCGCTTTGCAGATCCTTTACTCGACGCTGGTCAGCCTTTCGAGCGTGGACCAGGTCACGAAAATGAACCGTGATGAGCGACCGGTTGTCGACGGCGAAGTCGACGTGCATGGCGATCATGGGATCGAGCGCTTTCCCATACGAGACCTCGTCGACGATGGTGATCGCCTTCGAAAGCAGCGACTCGCTGATTCGCACGAGCATCTCGCCCAGCAGACTCTCCTTGCTGTCGAAGTGGTGATACAACGCCGGACCCGACACGCCCGCTGCGTTGCCGATGTCGTCGACCGTGACCCTCGCGAATCCGCGCTCTGCGAACAGATCCGCAGCGACGGACAGCAACTCGTCTCGCCGCGACTGCCGCCCGGTGCTGGGGCGCGGACCGCGTATCTCGATCATTCTGCGAACTCCGGCAACGGCCCGGCGCGGGCGACGCGACTGGGGAGCTCTCGGCCGAGAACCCTGCCGAGCCCGCGGCTGACCTCGATCAGGGCGGCAAGATCGATACCCGTTGCGATCCCGACGTCTTCGAACATCAACACGAGGTCCTCGGTGGCGAGGTTGCCGCCGGCACCCGGGGCGAACGGCGACCCGCCCAGGCCGCCTATGCCCGTGTCGAACCGGCGCACCCCGATCTGGTATGCCGCGACGGCGTTGGTCAGTGCAGTTGCCCGGGTGTCGTGAAAATGCATTCCGACGTCGGGGCCGGTCTTGTCGAGCACCATATCGATCCGGCGGGGTGTAGCGGTGCCCGTCGTATCGGCCAACGTGAGTTGATCGACACCCCGTTCACGCAGAGACGCGCAAACCCGGACAACATCGGCAACTGTGACCCGATCACCGAACGAGGACCCGAACGAGCACGAAACCACGGCGTCGATGGTGGCAGTAGGTGCCGCCGCGCGGATCTCCGCGACCTGGGCAAGTGACTCGTCGACGGTCATGTTGACGTTCTTTTCGCTGTACACGGGCGATGCCGAGACAGTGACGGTGAGGCGCGACGCCCCAGCGTCGACGGCCATCTCCGCACCGCGGCGGTTCGGCACGAGCACCCACCAGCTGGTGCCGTCATCGGGCAGTTGGGCGACAATTTCTGCTGCACCTGCCATCGAGGGCACCGATCGAGCAGAAACGAACGCGGCGGCCTCGACGTGGAGAACTCCGGCCGACGCCAGATCTCGTGCCAGTCCGACCCGAACCTCGACGTCCAGCGGCATCTCACCCTGCAAGCCATCCCGGGGACCGCAGTCGCGAATCAGCACCTCTCGACCCGGCTCGGTCATGGTTCCTCCGTTCTCATATCGCTGGATGGGTACTTTACCCGCCACCCTTAACCGCGACTAGAATACTTAGCCGTGCCTAAGCTAACCCGGAACGCAAGCAGCGCAGGCTGATGCCAATCCCAATCCTGTCGACTGCTATCGACAGGTCCGACGACCGCTTCAAGCGGAATGCCGAGGCATTCGACGTTCTGGTCGCCGACCTGCGCGCCGAACTGGCAGCGGTTCGGCGAGGTGGCCCGGAATCGTCGCGTGAACGGCACGTGTCGCGCGGCAAGATGCTGCCTCGCGAGAGAGTCGACGCGCTGCTCGACCTGGGATCGCCGTTCCTCGAGATGTCGCCGATGGCGGCGCACGGCATGTACCGCGGCGAAGTTCCCGGCGCCGGCATCATCACCGGCATCGGCAGGGTCGCCGGACAGGAATGCATGATCGTGGCGAACGATGCCACGGTCAAGGGAGGCACCTACCACCCGATAACCGTCAAGAAGCACCTTCGTGCACAGGAGATCGCCCTCGAGAATCGGTTGCCGTGCATCTACCTCGTCGACTCGGGTGGTGCCTTTCTCCCCGAGCAGCACGAAGTCTTCCCGGACCGCGATCACTTCGGCCGCATCTTCTACAACCAGGCACAGCTTTCCGCGCGAGGCATCGCCCAGATCGCCGCCGTGATGGGATCGTGCACTGCGGGCGGTGCGTACGTCCCGGCGATGAGCGACGAAGCGGTGATCGTCCGCGATCAGGGAACGATCTTCCTCGGTGGTCCTCCGCTGGTGAAGGCGGCCACGGGTGAAGTGGTGACGGCCGAGGAGCTCGGGGGAGGCGAGATGCATTCGAGCGTCTCCGGAGTGACCGACCATCTCGCCGAGGACGACCGACACGCCTTGGAGATCGTGCGCTCGATCGTGTCGACGCTGCCTGCGGCCGCTCCCCCACCGTGGGACGTGATCGACGCAGAGGAGCCGGCGGTCGATCCTGCGCAACTACACGGGGTGATCCCCGCCGACGACCGCACGCCGTACGACGTGCGCGAGGTGATCGCCCGGATCGTCGACGGCAGCAAGTTCTTCGAGTTCAAACGGCTGTTCGGCTCAACGCTGGTCACCGGCTTCGCGCACATCTGGGGTCACCCCGTCGGCGTCATCGCCAACAATGGAGTGCTGTTCTCGGAATCGGCGTTGAAAGGCGCCCATTTCATCGAGCTCTGCGACCAGCGCGGCATTCCCCTGCTGTTCCTCCAGAACATCACCGGTTTCATGGTCGGTCGCGAATACGAGGCAGGTGGAATCGCCAAGCACGGAGCAAAGATGGTCAACGCCGTTGCAACGGCGCGTGTCCCGAAGCTGACGGTCGTGATTGGCGGTTCATATGGAGCCGGCAACTACAGCATGTGCGGCCGGGCGTACTCGCCACGGTTTCTGTGGATGTGGCCGAACGCGCGCATCTCCGTGATGGGCGGCGAGCAGGCCGCGTCCGTGTTGGCCACGGTTCGTCGCGAGCAACTCGAGGGCAATGGCGAAGCGTGGAGCGCCGCTGACGAAGAGGAGTTCCGCCGCCCGATTCGCGAACAGTACGAGCGCGAGGGTCATCCATACTTCTCGACCGCCCGACTCTGGGACGACGGAATCATCGGGCCCGGGCAGACGCGCATGGTCCTCGGCCTGGCGCTCGGCCTCATCGGCCGAAGCCCCCTCGAGCCCATCAGCTATGGCGTGTTCCGGATGTGAGCGCGACCTTGTTCGACACTGTGCTCATCGCCAATCGGGGCGAGATCGCGGTCCGGATCATCCGCACCCTTCGGGCGTTGGGGATCCGCTCGGTCGCTGTCTACAGCGATGCCGACGCCGATGCCCGCCACGTGATGGACGCCGACGTTGCCAGGCGCATCGGCCCAGCAGAGGCGTCGCTGAGCTATCTCTCCGTCGACCGGATCATCGAGGCAGCGCTCGCAACGGGCGCGCAGGCGTTGCACCCCGGCTACGGGTTCCTCGCCGAGAACAGTGCACTCGCCGCGGCCTGCGCCGACGCCGGGATTGTCTTCGTGGGACCACCAGCGGGCGTCATCGACGCGATGGGCGACAAGATCCGTGCAAAGGCGACCGTTGCGTCCCGCGGTGTCAAGGTGGTGCCGGGTGTCTCCGGCGTCGGCCTCGACGATGTCCAGTTGGCGGAGCAGGCCAGCACTATCGGGTTCCCTGTCCTGATCAAGCCGTCGGCCGGCGGGGGCGGCAAAGGCATGCGCCTGGTCAAGTCGGCCGAAGACCTTCCTGCCGAGATCGCGTCTGCCAAGCGCGAGGCACTTGGTGCATTCGGTGACAGCACATTGCTGATCGAACGATTCATCGAGCGTCCACGGCACATCGAAGTTCAAGTGCTCGCCGACACTCATGGCAACATCGTGCACATCGGCGAGCGGGAGTGCAGCTTGCAACGGCGCCACCAGAAGGTCATCGAAGAGGCGCCCTCTGCGTTCCTGTCCGACGAGCAGCGCGATGCGATCGCTGCACAGGCTCTGTCCGCGGCACTGGCGTGCGGCTACGTCAACGCCGGAACCGTCGAGTTCATCGTCTCGGGCAACCGTCCCGACGAGGCGTTCTTCATGGAGATGAACACCCGACTTCAGGTGGAGCATCCCGTCACCGAGATGGTGTGGGGGCTCGACCTCGTCGAGCTACAGCTCCGCATCGCCGCGGGCGAGGCACTCCCCTTCACCCAGTCCGACCTGAGCCCCCGCGGCCACTCGATCGAAGCGCGGGTGTACGCGGAGGACGTCAGCCGCGGATTTCTGCCGACCGGCGGACGCGTGCTTGCGCTCCACGAGCCAGTTGACACGCCCAACGTCCGCGTGGATTCATCGTTGTTCGTCGGTGCCGAGATCGGGTCAACCTACGATCCGATGCTCTCCAAAGTGATCGCTTGGGGACCTGATCGGGCAACTGCCCGACGAACCCTCGATCGGGCGCTGGCGTCCACCACCGTCCTCGGAGTGACGACGAACGTCGCCTTCCTGCGCGTCGTCTTGGCCGACCCTTCTGTTGACAGTGCAGTGATGGACACTTCACTCGTCGAACTCATTGCCGAGCGAACACCGCCTCGGTCGACGCCACAACACATCGCAGCGGCCGCCGCCCTGTCACAACTCTTGCGACGACACCCGGACGTGTCGGCCACTCCCCCATGGGACGACACGGGTGGCTGGCGCACAGGCGAGCCGGCGTGGCTCGCCTGGCGTGCCTTGACTGGCGACGGAGAGGAGCTCACCGTCCAATTTCGTAAGGCGGCCGCGGGTCCTCTGTTCGAGGTATTGGCGGGCGACGACACAGTCGTTGCAACCGCACTGACGTTGCGAGACGGTCACGGCCAGATCGACTTCGACGGCACCAAGAGCCAGTTCGTAATTGCCACTGCGGACCTGAGCACCTGGATCGGCGCAGAAGGTGACTCGTGGAGCTTTGTCGAGCACGAGCCGACCGCGCCCGGACGAACGCAGCTGCACAAAGGCGCCGCCATCGAGAGCCCGATGCCCGGCACCGTCATCTCGGTGCTCGTTTCTGCCGGCGACGCGGTCAGCGCTGGCCAACCAGTGGTGGTCGTGGAAGCGATGAAGATGGAGCACACGTTGCGTGCAGGGGTCGACGGTTTCGTGACCGATCTGCGTGCAAGCGTCGGCGACCGAGTCGCGCTCAATCAACTATTGGCCGTCATCGAGCCGGCCCAACCCTCCAAGGAGGATGATGGATTTCGACCTGTCCCCTGAACACGAAGCTTTCCGCAAGGTCGTCCGGGATTTTGCCGAGAGTGAGATCGCACCTCACGCTGCCCGCTGGGACGAGGAACACACCTTTCCGCTCGACACGGTCAAGGCAATGGGTGACCTCGGTCTGTTCGGATTGGTGTTCCCGGCCGAGTGGGGTGGGGGTGATGGCGACTTCGCCTCGCTGTGCATCGCGATCGAAGAAATCGGCCGCGTCGACCAATCGATGGGCATCACACTGTCAGCGGGTGTCGGCCTCGGCGCCAACCCGATCTTCCGCTTCGGTACGCAAGATCAGAAACAGCGATGGCTTCCCGATCTCGTCGCCGGCCACGCGCTCGGTGCGTTCGGCCTGACCGAGCCCGATGCCGGAAGTGATGCCGGGGCCACGCGCACATGCGCCCGGCGGGACGCCGACAACTGGGTGATCGACGGTGCGAAGTCCTTCATCACGAACTCCGGCACGCCGATCACGTCGATCATCACCGTGACCGCGCGCACGGACGACGGCGTCTCGACGTTTGTCGTCGAAGCCGGAACACCTGGACTCACCGTCGATCCCCCGTACCGCAAGCTCGGGTGGCATGCCAGCGACACACACGGCCTCACGCTCGACAACTGCACCGTGCCCGACCATCACCTCCTCGGTCCGCTCGGCTCAGGCCTGCGCAACTTCCTCTCGATCCTCGACGACGGTCGCATCGCCATCTCGGCATTGGCTCTGGGATGTTCACGCGCGTGCCTGGGGTCAGCCGTCGCGTATGCGAAAGAGCGCACTGCGTTCGGCGGGCCGATCGGCCGCAACCAGGCGATTGCCTTCGCGCTCGCCGATCTCGAGGTGGCCGTCGAGAACGCTGCCAACCTCACCTACAAGGCCGCGTGGCTGAAAGATCAGGGTCGCCCCTTCACACACGCCGCTGCCATCGCAAAGCTGTACTCGACCGAGGCGGCCGTCTCCGCCACCCGCGTCGCTACGCAGGTGTTCGGAGGGAGCAGCTTCATCGAAGAGAACCCGATCGCCCGCTTCTACCGCGACGCCAAGATCCTCGAAATCGGCGAGGGCACCAGCGAGATCCAGCGCATCGTCATCGCCCGCGGCCTCGGCTTACCCGTGTCCTGACAAGAGCATTCGACGCTGTCACGACGGCGGGTCGAGCCGGAGGCGTCCGTGCGAGCGTTTGTCGAGCGCCTTCGCCAGATCGGCGCGGCGGACAAACTGATCACTCGACCAGCCTCAGCGATCACGTTCTCTCGCACCTCCGGCGCGCGCTTGCTGAGGCTGCTCATTGTTGTCACGAACAGGCCGATCACTCCTTGGTTGTCATCCCTGGACATCCTTCGGGCTTAATCCGATTGGGCACTATCTACCTGCACTCACGCTCTGTGAGGATGAACCGCTCAAGGTGCAAAAGGGGCGTGGGTGTTCAAGCGACTGGTATTCTTTGCGGCAATTTCGATCAGCCTGCTGGCGGTCTGGGGGGAACGATCGAATGCGGCCACCGCCGACACGGCCGCAGCGTCGGTCGATAGAGCAATTGCTCTAGTAGGCGACCCGGTCACGTTCACGTCCACCAATCCGTGCACGGTCACGTGCTCGCTCAGATGGCGCCGGCCCGACCTCGGAATTGCAAGATTCGGTGGAGTGATCGTCGGACGAGGCGAACAGATCACGCTGACGTTCGCCGAAGTGGGAACCTATCAATTGGTGCTCGACCTGGCGGAGGGATGTGTTGGCACCTCACGGCTCGTGTGCCACTCCATCGACAGTGTGTTCGTGGAAATCGTCACGACGCTGCCGCCCGATCCGACGCCGCCACCCGCACCGTTGCCCGATCCGACGCCGCCACCCGCACCGTTGCCCGATCCGACGCCGCCACCCGCACCGTTGCCCGATCCGACGCCGCCACCCGCACCGTTGCCCGATCCGGCACCATTGCCCGATCCGGCACCATTGCCCGATCCGGCGGAGCAGCTGGTCGCGCCCAGCGACCTGACCCTCACAAGGGATTCGGGAAGGAATCATCTGACCTGGACCAACCCGGTGAGCTCGGCAACCTCACTCACCCTCGAGCGCTGCGAGGGCACGGGATGCACCTCGTTCACACCGTTCGTCATCTTGGCCACGTCTACGACCCGCTTCATCGAGTCCGAGTCACCACACGGGTCGGACTTCAGCTATCGGCTCGCCGCCTCCGACCCGACGACGACGGTGTACTCGAACATCGCCACCGACGCTGGCTAACTGATAGCCAGGATCGGCACGAGGCCGATCGCCGCTCGCCGCTAGCTTGACTAGCTCATGAGTAAGTCCTGGCCGTTCGGTCTCGCCGTGATCGTCGTTGGTGGTCTGGCCGGCGTGGCCGTCGCCGGGCGTCCGGTGTCGAGCGATCCTTTCGTGCTCGAACCGAGCATCACCGGAGCAGAGTCGACCTCGTCGACATCGGTGGTTGCTTCCACGACCTTGGCCTCCGAGCCGGTCGCCACGACCACGATCGCGGCGGCGACCACCATCGTGCCGGCATCGACGTCGGTCGCACCGACCATCGCCCCGTCCACGACCGAGGCGCCGACCACCACGCCCACTTCCGGCCTGTTGCCGCGCAACCAGGTTCGGTTGGTCATCGCCAACGGCGACGGCCGCTTCCGGCTGGCAAACATCACGGCTGATCGGATCCGGGCGCTCGGCTACATCATCGGCGTAGGCGATACCTTGTACCGCGTCGACGAGACCGTCATCTTCTACCGACCCGGCTTCGACGACGAGGCACTTTACGCGGCCAACGACATCGGCGTGCCCGGCGCAATCATCCTTGCCTTTTCGACCGACGAATCGCAGCCGATCACGAACTCCGACGCCAATGGCGACCTCATCATCGTGCTCGGCGCCGATGTCCCACGTTGACCCCCACGTCGCATGAGCAAGACGCACACACGCGCCGAAGTTCTACGCTGCTGGACATTCGTCGGCCGCCGGGAGTAGAAACCTCGATCGCGGTCGATATGGCGTAGGGTCGGGTCCTCACCCCTTGGAGGCCATATGTTCGACCGCGCCCGTTTGACCACAGTCACGGCTGCTGTCGCAGCCACCGTCCTTCTCGGTGTCGGTCTACAGAGTGCGAGCGCGACCATATCGGGTGGTCAACGCGCCGACTTCGTGCCGATCACACCGTGCCGGCTGTTCGACACCCGACCCGCCACCCAGGTCGGCCCGCGCAACACTCCCCTTGGCAACGCCGAGACCTACACCCAACCTGTCGTCGGCACCAACGGGGCCTGCATCATCCCCGCTGCGGCCACCGCCATCGCAATGAACGTCACCACCGTCAACGGCACCATCGGGAGTTTCCTCACCCTCTGGCCTGCCGACGCGACGCGACCGACGGCATCCAACCTCAACTGGGTCGCCGGCTCGCCGGCCACTCCGAACAAGGTTGACGTCAAACTCTCTGCGGACGGCAAGGTCAGCATCTTCAACCTCACTGGCACAGTCGACGTCATCGCCGACATCGTTGGCTTCTACGCCGCCGACAATTCGGTCCACAGCGAGAACTACAACGAGATCTCGATGGTGTTCACCAACATGGGCGCGGTAGGTGTCGTGATGTCGCAGGCCCCCGGCTCCTGCCTCGGCAACAGCGGAGCGACGGGCGCACCCGGCCGGGTCTCACTCGTCGTACCGGTGGGCGCCCGCTTGATCTCCGTCGATGTCGCAATGTTCGACGGGGCCCCTCTCGTTGTCGGCCAGTACACGGTCTTTCTGGTCAGAGACGCTCTTGCCGGCAGCTCGCAGAGCAGCGCTGCCATCGCCGCTGCCGTACTGGGTGGCGGCCAAACCAACGTCATCGTTCACCATCTGATCACGCCAACCGCCACTGAGATCGTGGACAGTAACGAGTCGTTCCATCTCGAGATCGGATCGTTCCAGAACAACGACAACGGCTTCTGCCAAGCGACCGTCACCTACGACACCGACGGCTGAGAACTCGCTCGTTCCTAGTTCTTCCGCGAACCCGGCAACGAAAGGGAATCGCTGCCCGAGCTCATAGCAGTGCCTCGAGGCCGACGAGTGCGTCCGTGGCGGATGGCATGGCGCGGATCTCGTCCTTGATGTTCGATGCGGCTTGACGATAGGAGGGTTCGCTCAGCAGTGCCATCACGCAGTCGCGCACGGCTACGGCGGAAAGCTCGTCTCGCAGCAGCCGCAATCCTGCACCTGCGGTGACTATCTGCTCGGCGTTGCTCCATTGATCGGCACCTTGCGGAACCACCAGCAGGGGCACTCCGTGGGCCAGAGCGCCAAGCACCGTACCCGACCCGCCGTGAGCGACCACGGCGTCACACCACGGCAGGAGTTCGTGTTGGGGGATGTAGCTGCGGATGATCACACCCCGCGGCTGGGGCCCGAGCAGCGCCGGGTCGTTTTGTCGACCGATGGTGACGATGAGATTGACATGATCGCGTAGTGCCTCGGTCACGAGGCGGAAGACGTCCAGGTCGGTGTTCCAGATCGTCCCCAACGTGACATACACGGTGGGCCGGTGCGGAAGGTCTTCGAGCCACGCCGATCGCTCCGTGACCTGCACCTCGCCGGCAGCCGGCCGCATCGGCTGCACGGCGGCGACGTCGGCGATCTCTGGGTTCTGCAATACCGGCGGACACGGGTCGACGTAGAGGTATCGGAATACTCCGGCGAGCGGATGGGGTTCGAGTCCGCGGGCTCGCCAGTGCGCGGCGGCAGCGGCACCGGCCTCCTCGAGCAATGCTCGGGGGATCAGCGAACCGTATCCGACGTCGACGTAGGGGATGTCCCGCGCCGTACTCACCAACGGCGCAGCAAGCTCGGCCATCTCGTGCACGACCAGGTCTGGTTTCCACGCCGACATGATCGACTCGAGGTCGACGGCTCGCGGTGCCAGCTCCAGGTTGGCGAAAATCTCGGTGAAGAAGAACTTGCGCTGGGCGTCGCCAACCAGTGTGGTGAAGCCGGGGAACCGTGGCGCCCATTCGGCGCGAAATGTGTCCGCCGCACCAGCCTCGAAAGCCGTGAAGCCCGCGTCCAGTGCCTGACCGACCACCGGATCACCCGAAGCGAACGCCACCGTGTGCCCTGACACTCGCGCCGCCGCGGCAAGGGGGAGCAGCGGATCGAAGTGGCCCGACAAGGGGCGGCAGGTGAAAAGGATTTTGGAATTGCTCATCAGCCGAGCTCGTTGCGCCACGAATGGCGCGGAGCAAATCCGACGAGGCGCTTTGCCTTGTCGTTGGCGTAGAACGTCTCATAGCGCCCCATGTTGCGTCGACGCGGGACGCCAGCGTAGAAGCGCTCGTACACCCCATCGCTGGGAATCCCTACCGACGTGTCGTCGTTC
The DNA here is from genome assembly GCA_031373465.1 of Ilumatobacteraceae bacterium. Taxonomy (GTDB): domain Bacteria; phylum Actinomycetota; class Acidimicrobiia; order Acidimicrobiales; family Ilumatobacteraceae; genus JAENVT01. Next base: position 10,844 of record JANMMQ010000495.1, read on the forward strand.
GAGACGTTGAAGACCTCGTAGCCGAGGCCGTCGGTGCGGAGGCAGCAGTCGACCATATGGCCGAGGTCGCGGGCATCGATGTAGGCGAAGATGTTGCGACGCCGCAGACCGGGATCGGCGACGAACGCGGGGAACTTGGTCTCGTACTCATGCGGCTCGATCACGTTGTTGATGCGTAACCCGTAAATGTCGATACCGCTACGCGCCTGAAACGATCGTGCCGTCGCCTCGTTGACAACCTTCGACATCGCGTAGCTGTCGTGGGGAACCGTTGGGTGCTCCTCGTCGATCGGCACGTACTCGGGTCTGACCTCGCCCTCGGCGAAACATATCCCGTAGGTCGTCTCGGAGCTCGCAAAGATCACCTTGCGAATCCCCAACTTCACCGCGGCATCGATGACGTTGTACGTGCTGAGGGTGTTGATCCGGAACGTCTCGTTGTCGGGGCGGACGAGGATCGCCGGGATCGCCGCGAAATGCACGACGGCGTCGTACCTGGGAACCCCGGTGCCAGGCTCCAGCTCGTCAACGCCGGCGTACGCGGAGAGAGCGTTGAAGACCTGCCCGGCGTCGGTCAGATCAATGCGCAGGTCCGCGACCCCCGGGTCACCGAGCGGCACCATGTCGCCGTTGACTACCCGGTGCCCGTGTTCGACGAGATGACGGATCGCATGCCGACCCGCCTTTCCACTGCCACCGGTGAAGAACACTCTCATTTCGGCGGCCGAGTCCAGCGCTACTCGGGCGGTGTGACCGACGACGCGGGTGGCGGGGGCGGTGGCGGTGGCTGCTGCTCCGCGACAGGCGCTGACACCGGCGCAACGACGTCGGTTCCATCGGACTCGAGCGTGCGCAGCTCACCCACTAGGCGAACGATCTCGTCCTCATCACCAGGCCCGCCGCGCTCGGTACGCTGCCGGTACACGATCCGACCGAGGTCGTCGAGCAGATCGTCGACCTTGCGCTTCTCCTTGACGTCCTCGATCTTCTCCTTGGCCTGTCCCGCCAGATGGCCCGCCTTCTCCTTGGCCTTGTCCAGGAATCCCATGGTTGCTCCTTTGGTTTTGCAACGCGTTCCAGTGGCCAGTTCTACCACCCTCAGGAGCGGGCGAGGAGCGGACCGCTGCAGTTTGGTATGCGACCGACGCGCTTGACGAACTTGTGGGACGGGCGCGGTCAGGCAGGGCCGCGTGGCAGCGTGCTGTTCTGGCGGGGCAGCTCAATGAACGTGCGGCCCGGCTGGAGCTGGATGATTTTGCCGTCGTCGGCGACCAGTGCAAACGGGTCGTGGATGTCGTTGCGAGTCCAGGTGCCGTGGATGTAGTTGCCGCCGGTGAAGACGAATACCTCACCGCTGCCGAGCGTCTGCGCGTCGGGGCTGCCAGAGATGCCCGGGACGTACTCCATCGCCAGCACGACGACGTTGTTCGTGCTGACCTGACCGCTGTTGCGGTCCATGTGCCGGCGGCCCTCCATCGTCCGGAAGTACACGCCGTCCGCTGCGTTCCAGTCCCAGCCGACATCGATGGAGTCGAGCTTCACTGCCACTCCGGCGCTCGGCGTGCCCGCCGCGGGCGCGCCCGGCGCGCGGTAGGCGAACTGCTGCTTGGCGGCTGGCGCGAACGGCGGAGTCTGGGTGTAAAGGGCAGACGTGCTCGAGTAGAGGTTGTGGGGGATCTTGCGATCCTTCGCCCTGTGGTACACCGCGGCCCGGCTCGGGCCGATGTTGACCAGTTCGCTGTTGTTGATCTCGTTGGTGACCGTGGCGTTGCCCCCGCTCCACGCGAAAAGTGGATGATTGAGCGCGGTGAACAGGTCGACGTCTTGGAGCCGACCGGAACGGATTGGTCCGACGGGATCGCTGTCGCCGCTCTGGAACACCATCGCGAACCGCGTGATGTGGTCGTTGACGATCTCCTCGAACACCAAGTCGGCTTCGTTGAAACCGCTCTGCGGGCGCGCCCCGCTGGCGTTGTCGATCTTCACGATCAGCGCCGCGCGAGCCGCGAGCACGGGATCCGGGTTCTCCACCCCTGTCAAGGGGTAGGTCGGCTTGGCAGGCACCGTCGTCGTGGTCGCCGCCTCCGTGGTGGTCGCCGCCGCCTCTGTGGTGGTGGTCGCTTCCTCGGTGGTCGTGGTCGCCTTGGTGGTCGTCGTGGTCGTGGCCGTCGCCTTGGTTGTGGTGTCGGCCGACTTGCCGTCGCTGCTGCATGCGGCAGCCGCTCCGACCAGGGCGAGCAGGCCTAGGGCGGCCCCGAAGCGGCGGCCCGCCACCTGCCTGGAAGGCTGGCGAGAGGGGTGCCCGGGCGTATCCGATCGTGGTGAGTACATGGTGATGGCAACATCCAAAGAGCTGGGGGAACACACATGAGGGAACGCGAGGTGTTCAGACACGGTCCATTCTGCCGAGTGCGGTCGACCGATTTCCGTCACCCTCGCGATTGCCCCGTGCGACAGATCGCTGACCAGGAATTCAAATGGAGCGGACGACGGGATTCAACCTGTCCCCGAACCGGCCATCGACCTGCGCCGGCACCGCCGATGTTCAGTCGGCGGTTGCCGGCTTCAGGCGGCTTCTCACGCCGGCGAACACGAGACCTGACCCGACAGGAGCTAGCCATGCACCTAGACCAACGTCGGATTCAATCGTTGCGCTAAGCAAATCACGGACCGTCGACGTCTCATGGCAGCGCCAGCCCCGACCACACCACCATCACTCACACGACTAAACACGTGAGTGGTCATGGCATCATGTCCTTCGAGCAAGGGTCAAAGACGAACCGTCGTCGACACCGACGAGGGCAGTCCTCAACCAAGTGAACCGCCGACCGTAGAACCCGCCTGAACACCAACGAACCAGTTGCAGAACGAGCGCAGATCAGGGCAATCTGGGCGGGTTGCGCTCTGACCGAGCCTGGGAGCTGACATGGAGTCTGTGGAAGTGGATGGGCTGCGGGTCGCCTTCCAGCGGCGCGGCGACGGACCGTGTCTGTTGCTGTTGCATGGCGCAGTAAGCGACAGTCGGGTCTGGCGAGTTGAACTTGATTCGCTCTCCGATGTGTTCACTGTGGTGGCCTGGGATGCGCCGGGCTGCGGTGGGTCGTCTGATCCGCCTGAGTATTTTCGCATGCCCGAGTACGCCGAGTGTCTGGAACGGTTTATCAGCGTGCTTGGTCTGAAGCGGCCGCATCTACTCGGGCACTCGTGGGGCTCGGCGCTTGCGCTGGAGTTGTATCAGCTGCGCCCGAGGCTCGTGAGGAGTCTCGTTCTGGTCGGGGCCTACGCAGGCTGGGCTGGCTCGCTCCCACATGACCAAGTCGCGCAACGACTTGAATTCGCCCTGCGGATCGCCGACCTTCCGCCCAGCACCTTCGAGCCAGGGTCGATGCCGGGCTTGTTCTCCGACGCGATGCCGGAGAACCGGAGGTCAGAGCTCGCGACGATCATGTCCGAGATCCGTCCAGTAGGAACCCGCGCGATGGCTCATGCACTGGCCGAGGCAGATCTTCGAGATCTGCTTCCCCGGATCGAGGCGCCAACGCTGCTGATCTATGGCGACACTGACGAACGTTCTTCGCTCGACATCGCCAACGAGCTCCACGCTGCGATCCCTCGATCGAAGCTCGTAGTGATGCCCGGCCTCGGCCACGAGTGTTACCTGGAGTCAGCAGAAGCATTCGACACCGAGGTACGCGGTTTTCTGCTGCAGCTCGAATGCCGATAGCTCGGTCGACGTCCAACCCTGATCTGCCGCTCGGCGTACCAGCGCAGGGACAACGGCGACGGCGGCGTACGTCCTGGTGGACGCTGTGCGCGACCGCACGAGTGGCACCGAGCCCCCTGGCATGATCCTGGGAGTTGGTGTCAATTTACGTCCCACTCGTGAACACGACCTCGAACTCCTCACCGGATGGTTTGCCCGTCCGGATGTCAACAGGTATTGGGGTGGGGTGCCCTTGTCGATCGACGCCGCAGTGGATGAGCGCGTTGACTACGACGCCGGCAAGGTCGTCGTGCGGCGAGCGCGCCGGGGCCAACGAGTGCGCAGCGTTCCATCCACCTGCGTACGTGCGGTCGGTGCTGACCGCCGGCTGGGACATCGTGGAGCACGCACCCGCCGGAGCCACCGGCAACCCGCCGCAAGACGCCTACTTGCTGCGCAGCGTCAGGTGACATCGGTGTACTGGCTGACCTGCTGGTACACGATGGACTGCCCGACCACGACCTCCCGGTCGCCGTGTGCTTTGACTAGCGGCCCGTCGATTGTCGAGGTCTTCGGCGCCGGTTGGGTCGATCGCTGGTAGTGATCAAAGTGGTCCACGGCTGCTGGCGTCCCCTGCCAAGGCGCTCGGGTGTCAGGGGCCTCCCGCCGCGCACCGGCGCCGAGGCCCACACGGGCCGCGAGCGCTACGGTCTCCAGCCGATGTGGCCACTTATCGGTGCGCTGGCGGTTCTCGGGCTCAGCGCCAACGAGCCGACGGCGCTGTTGGTCGTGCTCGTGGTGCTGCGTTCGGGGCGTGCTCGTGGTGCCGCGTTCGTCGGCGGCTGGGTGACCGCGCTGGTCGTGGTTGCCACGGGCGCCGGCTTCGTCGCCCGGCTCGGTCTCGCCCCGCGGCGCGGCGGCCCGCGACGGATCACGCTGGTGATCGAACTGGTAATTGGTCTCGCCCTGGTGGCATGGGCCACGTGGTACTGGCTTCACAACCGCGATAGGGCCCATTCAGTCGAGGTGCCGGGCATCCTCACCCGGCTGACGTCGATCCGGGCGTTCCCGGCGTTCCTCACCGGTCTGGTCACGGCGACCTACCCGCCGGCGATCGTGGCCGGAACCACGCTGCTGCGCTCGGACGCATCGACTCTCGCTCGCGTCGGCGGACTCGCCACGTTCGTCGTCATCGGCACCCTCATGGTTGCGGCGCCCGTCGTCGGCACCTACCTCTCACCGGCGTGGGCCGGCCGACGATCGGATGCGGTGTTCGACTGGACGCTGCGGCACCGGCGCATCCTGCTGACGACGATCCTGATCGTGGTCGGCTCGTTCGTCGCAGTGCGCGCCGTGCTCCTCCTCACCCACACCGGCCACTGACAGACGGTGGGGGTCACCACGTTCACAACCACGCCGGGCCGTGGCCATGACACGCTCACGCCGAGATAATCGTGCAACATCGCAGAGCCCCGCCGGCCGGGACGGGTGGCAGGCGGGGCTCAAATGCGACTACAGCTGGTATACCCGATCACGCAGGCTTCAAACCTGCGTCGGACCGACATCGTCCAGCACACACCCCTTCTTCGGCCCAGAATCCCGTGAGGAAGCCGCGCTTCGCGACTTGACGGGGAGATCTCCGGCCGTATCTCCGCGGGACCAGCATCGGCGTCGTGGGCCCTCTTTGAGCGCGGTGGTGCTTGGAACCCTTAGGGTTGTGTGATGGATTTTCTGCTCCTTGGGCCGACCTTCGAGTACGGCGCCCGGCCTGCGCCTGTCTGAGGCCCCGTGGAAGAGGTTCGTGGAGGGTTCCTGGACGACAAACTCGTGTCTGGTGACGCGCGGGTCGGACGGGCCGTAGCACGGCTGTTCGAGGTCGCGGCGCGCACCGAACCGGATGATGTGTCTGCGCTCGTTGAGGTGGTGTGCGACGTCGTCGGTTGCAGGACAGGACGCCTGTTTGTGGCCGACTACGGGTTGCGACGGCTGCAGGAGGTCGTCTCGGCTGGCCAGGTCGACGACGCCACTCTGATCGAGGGGACTCTTGCCGGGCGTGCGTTTGCGGACTGCCGGATCATCGAGTCTGACAGCGAGCCGAAGGTGCTGTGGGTGCCTTTGACCGAAGGAACCGAACGCATTGGCATGCTCGAGCTCACTTTTGACATTTGGGACGGCGATGCTCAGGAGGGCGCGCTTTCGCACCTCGTCGCACGCGTCGTCGATGTTTTCGTGCTACTACTGCTGACCAGGCGTCGCTATACCGATTTGTGGGATCGATGTCGACGGTCGCAGCCGCTCTCGGGTGCCGCCGAGGTGCAATGGGATCTGCTTCCTCCGTTGGCCTGTGCGACGGACGAGGTTGCGGTGAGCGGGATCTTGGAGCCCGCGTATGAAATCGGTGGGGACTCGTTCGACTACGCGCTCAACCAGCGTCGGCTCGACTTCGCGATCGTCGACGCGGTGGGCCATGGGATGTCTGCAGTTTTGATGTCGGCTGCTTCGATCAACAGCATGCGTAATGTTCGTCGCGAAGGCGGCGACTTGTCGGCTGCATACCGCCAGGCGAACCAGTTGATCACAGACCATTTTGGGCAGTCATCCTTCGTCACCGGTCAACTCGGCACCTTGGACCTGCAAACCGGCGTGCTGACATGGATCAACGCCGGTCACCCCCTGCCAATGCTCGTCCGCAACGGAACCTACGCCGGCGAGTTGCAATGCGCACCGTCGGTGCCGTTCGGGCTCGATGGCCCTGTGGTCGAAGTCGCCACCGAAGTCTTGCAGCGCGGCGATCGAGTGTTGTTTTACACCGACGGGATCACCGAGTCGAAGGCTGCGACTGGGGCCTTCTTCGGCAGTGAGCGCCTCGCTGACTTTCTAGTGCGATCGAGTCACGATCATGTGCCCGTCGCCGAAACAACACGCCGGCTCTCAGCGGCGGTAGTCGCCTATGTTGGTGAGGGCCTCAAGGACGACGCGACGCTGTTGTTGATCGAGTACCGCGGACAGGGCGAGCTACCAGTGATTGCTCCTCGAAATGAGTGAATGAACGACACTTCATCGCTGATGAGCGCAACGGTGGTGGTCGTCAATCGTTGTGCGCACCAACGAAGGCTGGGGCCGACCTGTGAGTCCTTGAATGGCGGGCGTGGGGCGGCGATCTCGGGAGCGGCTCAAAGATCTGCCTTGGAGCCGACCACCGCCGCTCGCCGAATTCGACCGATCGACCCGCTGGCCAAATCCAACGGTAAATCGCCGCGATCTTCTCGTCGGCAACGCCGTGGCGGGTGGCGCTCGATGGAACCAAGCGACGTCACCCTTGATCGACAGTGGCGCTTCTTCCGCTTGGAGAGGACGACGCGGCACGTCCTATGTTCACTCCTCACATGACTGCAACAAGATGTCCCTGACCCGAGCCGAGATTGCCGGGTGGGCCGCCACACTCGACACAGCGCGGCGCGATCGCATGGGCTGCGAGCCGATCTCGTCGACGGTCGTGCTGGATCTTGACGACGCATACGCGATCCAACGGGCAGGCACCGAGCTACGGGTGGCACGAGGCGAGAATGTCGTCGGCTGGAAACTTGGCTATACCTCGTCCGCGATGCGCGCCCAGATGGGAATCGAACACCCGAACTTCGGGCCACTCACCGACGCGATGCTGTTGGCTCACGATGGAGCCGTCAGCGCGTCGCTGATTCAACCTCGAGTAGAACCGGAGATCGGACTTCGTCTTGCACAGCCGCTGACCGGCGAGGTGAGTCTGGATGACGTGATGGACGCAGTCGGCGAGGCGTTCGCGTGTCTCGAGGTCGTCGACTCGGTCTACCCTGACTACCGGTTTCGGCTGGAAGACAACACCGCCGATGGCTCGTCGGCCGCACAAGTCGCGGTCGGACCAGCGCTTCCTAGCCTCGACCGTTTGGAGTCTGTCGCAGTGGTGCTTCTGCACAACGGCGAGAACGCGGGTTCGGCGACGGGCTCAGCGGCATCAGGCCATCCCGCGGCCGGCGTCGTCTGGCTAGTTGCGCAATTGGCCCGGAAAGGGCGGCAGCTCCGTGCCGGCGACATCGTCATCACCGGTGGGCTGACCAGGGCTGTGCCGCTGAACTTCGGCGATCACGTCGAAGCGGTGTTCGACGACCAGAAACGCGTCGCAGTACACCGCCGATCTAGCCCTGCCATTCGGTGATCGCCACGAGCATGCTCGCGCTCACCGAAATTCCCCATGTGTCCGCCCTCATCGAATTTCCCCACCTGTGACGCAGATCTGTTGTGAGTCGGATCTGACCTTGTGTCTGCAACACCCGACTCACACCTCATCGGATGTCATGCCTCCTGATCGCCACCATGCAGCAACTCGACGACCCTGGAGCGCTCAGGGACTACAAAACCGTCCCAACACCGCGGCAATGTTGCGAGCGGAGGGACGCCGTCATCGCGGCATCCCTTCGGCTCGCGACTCGTTCGGCGCTGCCTCCCCCGGGGGTCCCGGGTTAGCGAAGATCGACGGTGAGACGGGACTCGGTGTCGGTGATCGTGTCGACGGCGACGAATCCTCGGGCATGGCGGTAGGCACCGGTGCCTCCGGTGATTGCTGCATCGAAGTCCTCCAGCCCGTCGGGGGTGAAGGTGGCCATCGCCTGGGCGGTGATGATGCCATCGTCGAGCGTCAAGGTGACGATGCATTGGAAGGTGGCGCCCTGCTCGCCAAGGTCGGCGACTGCTTCGCAGCTGCGGCCGAGGTGACCCACGAGCCGTGACCCGTCGAACAGATCGTCGGCGCCGACGAAGCGGAGCCCGATCAGGCTGTCCGCGGTTGGGGCGCCGATCGTGGCGTTCTGGGTCTGTCGGTCGGTGAGATGGAGCACTGAGTGACGGTTTGCTTCGTGCGCATCGGTGGAAGCGGCGTAAGCCGCCCCGGACACGCTGAGACCGGCGACGACAACAGCGGCCACTGCGATAGTGAGCTTGTTCATTTTTGGAGACCTCCTTGGGTCGTGTGCCCGGCAGCATCGTGCGGCCGGGCCGGTGTCACACGATGAGCGCTCGGGCCAAGCTCGTCGTCGGCGACGAGGACGCTTCCACCAGCCTGAAAGGACGATCCACGCGCCCGGGCGGTCATCCGCAAGTACGCCGGGCATCATCCGATCGGCCGACGCCGGTGGCGCGGCGTGAGGCATACAGTCGAGCCATGCGAACACGCCTGGCCCTCACGCCGTCGGTAGTCGATGTACTCGCGGTGGCAACAGTCGTAGTGATCGGCGAGGTCGAGGTGCTGGGGTTGGACGCGGCCGACAACAAGGCGCTCCTGCCAGTGCTCGTGCTGTTGGTGGCGGCGCCGTTGTGGTGGCGGCGCCGAGCGCCACTCGCGTCGCTGGTCTTGG
>JANMMQ010000353.1:0-11493 GCA_031373465.1 Ilumatobacteraceae bacterium
CGCGTCATAGCGAGTAGAGGATGGCATGTCGTTCGGTTCCGCAGTGGCTGGTGAACTGGAGATTGTTGCGCTGTGAACTTAACCGAGACTTATCCGAGACTTATCGACACGGGCGATGACCGACCGTCAACCAGCCACCGCCTTGTCTCAAGAGTCCGGCGACTGCAGCCTGCTTGCCCCTTCGATCAGAAATACAGCCCTCCCGAGCAGGATCCATTCGAGGGCGGCACGAGCTCGGAGCGCGGCCGGATGCCCGTGTATCCATTCACGGTCGCCGACCGCATCTTCGCGTTGAACCCCACGTCTCGCGGATGAGCGCTCGGTCTCCCGCCTCGGGAGCCTGAGGTGAGGTCGGCATTGGTAGCGGTCGCGCATTCTCGCGGTCAGGCGATCCCGATTCCGATGTCTCGTTCGGGTGTGTGTGGTCTGGCGATGGCAGGTTGGGTGGTGCTGATTGTCGGTGACGCGGGGAGCACTGCGGCGAGCGCGGCCCAGGCGGGGTCTTCTGTGATGCTGTGTTCTTCGAGGATCGATCTTGCCTGATGGAGTCGCGCTGGTGGCACGGTGCGACCGGTGGCCCAGCGTTGCCAGTCGTCCAGTGCTTGGTCGAGGTCCTGTAGCCAGGTTGCTCGGCCGGCGTGGTCGGAGATGGCGATGAGTTGTTGGGTTGGGGTGATGCTGATCTCCAGACTGCGGATCTCGGCGGCGGCTTGGTCGCGGCGCGTGGTGACGGGTTTGGCGATCTCTTCAACTTGTTGCTGTTGGGCGAGAGCATCGTCGAGATCTTGTTTGGTGTGTTCGACGTCGCGGTGCGCGGCGCGTCGATGGCGCCCCTTGGCCGTTTGGCGTTCGCGGTTGTTCGCTGCCCACCAGTGTTCGCGCGCTGTCTGGACCGCGTTGTACGCCGCGGTCAGGGCTGGCTGGTAGGGCTCACATGCTTGGTTGGCTTGGGCGAGGCGCCGGGTGGCGGCGACGAGGTCGGCTTGCAGCTGAGGGATCCGTCGGGCGTCGGCCGCAGCGTCGGCTTGGGCTTCGGTGAGATCGTTGCGGAGGCTGGCTCTGAGTGGTTCGAACCATGCCGGGATCTGACATCGTGGGTGCAACGTCGGCTGGTGGCGATGAGGTGCTCGGTCGGTGTCGGCCAGTTCCCGGCGTTGTGTGGTGGCGGGGATGTCGGCGCGGTCACTGGCCACGACGCCTTCGAGGATGTCGCGGGCTTGGTCGAGGTCGCGGCCGTCGGTGACGACCAGGATCAGGTTGGCTTGTTCGCCTCGGGTGACGGCGACGTACAGGCCTCGACGGGTGGTCGCTGTGGTGGCGAGTTCGATACCGATGGTCACGGTGTCGGATTGGTTGCCATGCTCGGTGGCCGCGTACCCCAGCCGAACATGCTCGCGGGTGTAGTCGACGGGGAGGGTCACTGCTCCGCTGCCGAGATGTGAAGTCACGGTCAGCCCGCCGTCGTCGCCCACCCGCGTGACGGTCCACAGCTCGCGGTTACGGACCGGTTCACCGGTGGTGGTGTGCAGATGACGGTTGTTGCGCCGCGTCGCCACGATCTCACCGACGTACACCCGCTCCCCACCACCGATTGATGCGGTTCGGTCGGTGTCGAGTTGGCCGGCGTCGATCCGTGAGGCTTGGACGGCGTGGTTGATCTTGTCGACGTGTTCGTTGGTCGCCGCGGTGATCGCCGCCGTGCCGTGTCGCCGGTTGGTGTTGAGCCACAGGTCGGCGATCCGGGTGAGGTGGTTGTCGAAGGTGTCAGCGATCACCCGACCGTGGTCGAAGTAGGCGTTGAGGCCTCGCGGGTCACCATGTCGTAGTTGCAAGGACGCGGCTGCTTCCCACGCGTGGGTGAAACGGTGGATGCGGGTCAACTCGATACTGCGCCCGGTGACACACAACTCGTGGAACAGCCCACCGCGACCGACCGCTTGCAGTTGGCGGTGATCCCCGATCAGAGCGAGCCGCCAGCCGTGTACTTCAGCGAGGCTGACCAGGCGAGCGAGGGCACCGGTGCCGACCATGCCAGCCTCGTCGACAATCACGGTCGTGCCAGCGGGGAGCCGGTAGCGATCGAGTGGTGGGCGGTCGTCGCGGGCCCATTCGTAGAGCAGTTTGGCGAGTGTGTCCGAGGCGATCCCGGTCTCACGCTCGAGCACCCGCGCGGCCTTTGCTGACGGCGCGACACCGAGCACTTCGCGACCCTGCCGATCGAGATCGCGCGCGGCGGCGCGCAACGTGGTGGTCTTGCCGGTCCCGGCCGGACCGACCGCCAACACGAGCAGGTCGTGGCCGGCGACTGCGGCGGCGACATCGGCCTGGAGGACATCGAGCAGTCCGCGCTCCACCGTCAGCGAGGGTTGCGGGTTAGCGGTTTGGGCGTCGATCGCCCACGACAAAACGTACTCCTCTTCGGCCAACACCCACTCCGTGGTGAAATGTGGTGCGACCGGTTCCAACCACAACGATCGACCATCCGAGCGCCTCCGTGGCGCGGCCGCTTGGACCGGGTCGAGTTCGACACACGTCTCGGTGACCGCGTCGCATACTCGCTCCAGGGTGTGCGCCCACCTCGGGGCCGGCATGCCCGGCAGCGGTCGTTGGACATCGCACAAGGCTCGGATCACGTCGGCCCGGTTCCATGTCGACCCGCCAACGGACAGCGCCTCGACGACTTGAGCGGTGGTGACTCGTGGTGTCGGCTCAGCGTTCAACTCGCGCCCGGTGTCGATGATGCTGTCGGCGAGATCGACCGCTGTCCACCCGAGCGCTGCGGCCTCGGCGGTCCACCGTGTCTGCAGATCGGTGACAACGTTGCCGGTCTTGTGGCTACGAGTGTCCGCCGACGCTTCACGCGTGAGGGCGGCGCGCTCCCATCGTGTCGGGTCGCGACCCTCGCGATCACGGAACACTTCGAGCTTGACAGTAAGTGCGGCATCGACTTGTGAGCTGCGCTTGGAGAACGTCTCCAACAATTCGGCGGGCATACCGGCGATCTCGGCCTGGCCGTTGACGATCGGGCCCCACGCCACCCCCAACCGATCCACGAGCTCGCTGCGCAACACCGACTGATACAGCCCGCCGAGCATCCGCTGATACCGCTTCAAATAGCGGGCGTCGAGCGCCAACCATCGACCATCCACCGTCTGCACCTTCGCCGACACCACCGCGTGAGTGTGTAACTGCGGGTCATCGGCGCGTGATGTCGTCTGACGAAACGTGGCGATCGTCAACCCCTGCGAATCCGGATGCAAGCGACGACCATCAGCACGCACCCGGGTAGTCGACCCGAACCGCTCCAAATGCTCCAACGCCGCCGTGACAGCGGCGTCATGCGCTTCGAGCAACCGCGGGTCCTGTGTCAGCGCCCACAGCACACTCAGCGATTTCGGCGCAGAGAACGTCGCGTCGAACCCGGCAACGGCACGAACCACCCGACCGTCAGTGAGTGTGCGGTCGGCGAGCGGGTAGCCGAGCCGTGTCCCACGAACAGGGTCACGGCCCTCCAACAGCAACTCCAACGCATCAACATTCACACTCCCGCGCAGACCCAGGGCGTCCGCCTGGGTGCCGGTCCACACACCATCGACCTCACCAGGTGCGCGCGCCAGGTATTGGGCGTAGTACTTCGCCGTCGCCGCCGCACTCGACGCATACAACGTCGTGACCCTCAGCATCGGGTTCCCGATCGCGTTCGGGCACTTGTCTGCTCTTCAAAGGGGTAGGTCACTCGGGTAGTCATGGCTGGGTGGTTCTCAGGACTCGATCGCGAGCGAGAGTTGTGAGAACTGGAGGCGGTCAACGCGAGCGCGGGGTCGCGGAAAGGAGTGGGTTGGCGCGTGGAGGGCGATGCAGTCGGGAACAGCGATGACGTACGTGCCGGTGTCGAAAATGCCGGCGACGGTTCGCTGCTGCGCGACCCTCACGAGACCGGCATCGCGAAGGCGACCGATCGCCCGGCACGCGGTGTCCTTCGACAAACCGAGCGAAGCGGCCAACGCTCGAACCGAGACACGGGCAACACACGCGTCGGCCGGTCCCGTCGAACGCAACAGCAACTCCTCGAGCGCCATCCACGACGTCGGACCCAGGTCACGCCGAAGTGCGCTCGCCTCGAGGGCGACGACAATCGAGCGGGGCGCCTCAGCGGGCAACGGTCGCTCCCGTCGACTGCACGACAGCATCGCAGAGCCTGACCACACGACCCGTCGTCGCCAACTCGATCAAAGCCCAGCGAGGCACCCGCAGACAACCCGGCCCGAGACGGAACACCGGAATCCCCGTCGTGCCACCCGAGTTCAGATACTCGTTCGCCAACTCATACGCACGCGATCGACCGATGCGCAACAAGCGCGCCGCCTCATCAACAGTGAGCAGTTGAGGGGGCTCGTCCGCTTCGGTGACGGCGTCCAACCAAGACATGGACTGTCCAAACTACACCTCTGTCATTCAACCCGCAAGGGGTCACCGGCACGGCCGACCGGACAGCGCGAACCAGACGGTACGTGGTGACACTCAATGGACCTCAGTGGTACTCAACGGACAATCAGCCGTGACAAAGTTCACACGCGGCGCCGCTGTACGAATTCCCGAGGACACGGTCGGTCGCAAACGTGGATGAGCAGTCAGACGGCGTTGCGACGATGAGATTCAGTTGCGCGGCGGGTCACATGTCGCGAGCTGGGGGAGTCGGCTGCTACTCCGAACGAATCTCGCGATGGCGCTGGCCAGATCGCCGCGCCCGGATGAGCCTGATCCGATGAAGGTTTCTAGGGCGTCGTTGATTGGAAGCGAATTGGCGAGGTCGGCGACGAGCTGATCGACGGTGATTCTTCGGCGGAGGGCCTCGGCTTGGAGCCTCGCCAGCGCTTCTGCTGGAAGATTGAGCGCCACTGTCACCGCTCCAACTGTACGTGTCGAGGCAGACTGGGCCGACTACGATCAGTCCTTGTGGTGAGGACTCTTCAGCTCGAAGCATGGGCGGGCCGGTGGGTTGCGGTCGACTCGGCCGGCAGGGTTCGATGCGATGCGGCATCGCTGTCTGAGCTGCTCTCGACTATCGCGCTCGAGCAGATCGAGGGTGTCGAAGTCATGCGAGCGCCCGACCCTGGCGAACCTCTCGTCTACGGACTTGGCTGAGCCCTGGGTTTACCCGTACACCGACTTCGGCGAAGGTCGCGGGAAGCTGCCCCGGCCCATTCTCCGTGCCGTCATCGGAGTCGGAACGTCGTCGAATAGTCCGACGTTCTCGGCGATCATTGACACGGGCGGACCGGTAACCGTCGTTGCCCAGGAGGTGGTTCAGAGCGGTGGTGATCCCGTGGACACCGGCACTTCAATGTTCCTCCGGCTCGCCGGTAGTGCGAGCGTGGTTCCGTTGTACGAATTGACGTTGGAGGCCAGGCCACCGATGGAAGTTGTGATGGAACCCGCGATTCCGTGGCGCAGCTTGGTGGCCGTCCTCACGCCTTGGCCACATCAAGGGACCGCAGTGATGCTCGGCCAAGTCGGGTTCCTCGACAACTTCACGGTCACGTTCGGTCCCGGCGGATTTGTGCTCGAACCCGCTGAGGTCTTCAAGCGCCGATACCCATCAATCGGGGGCGGCGATATCGGACCCTGATGAACGGCCGCTATGCCGAAGTGTGCTGAATGCGATCGACGATCGCTTGGCGGCTCTGCGGCAATGCGTGGGCGTAGACCGTCATCAGCATCTCCGGGCTGTGGCCGAGGATGTCGGCAATCGCTCGAAGCTCGCCGACGTCCTTCGCGTTGTTGACCATGTGAGTGGCCGCGGTGTGGCGCAGACCATGCGAGGTGAGACGCGGCAGCTTGGCTTTGTCGACGATGAGCGCTAACGATCGGTCGTAGGAACGGGGGAGTACGAGTCGACCTTGACGGGTGGCGATGATGAGGTTGTTGTCCTCCCACTCCGAACCGGCGAGTAGTCGTTCTTCGGCTTGCTCGGTGCGGCGTCGCTTGAGAGCGCGGACTCCGTCGTCGGACAGAGGAACAAGCCGGCGTGATCGCACGTTCTTGGCATCGCCGAGGACCGCACCACGGTTGACTGCGACGAGGCTCTCGTCGATTCGAAGTGTGCGGCCCTTGGGATCGAAGTCGTCCCATCGGAGCGCGAGGACTTCGCTTCGCCGGAGCCCGTAGAGCACGCCGAGTTGGAAGCCGACGGCCCAGCGATGATTCGCGATCGCAGCGAGGAACCTCTGGACGTCCGTCGCCTCCCAGGCCTGGACCACCTTCTCCTTGACCGGCTTGGCCACCGTTCGAGGCAGCGCCACGCGTGCGGCCGGGCTCCTCGAGATCAAGCCTTCCTCGACAGCGTCGGCGAGCGATGCGCGAAGCACGTTCCGGCAGATCTGCACACTTCGTCGCGACAGGGTGCCGGCGCTCGCCAGCCCGGTGATCCAGCCGGCGACATCATCGCGGTCGAGACGCGACAATGGGATTGCGCCGAGGCCCTGCTCGATATGTGGGATCGCCCACGTGTACTGCTCGCGTGCTTTCGGCGTGATGTCGGACTTGCCGGCAACGTAGCGGCGTATGAGCCAGCTGACCGTCCCGCGTTCGGTGCTCCGCGCCTTGACGCGTTGGTCCCGGGAAGCGGCCAGTGCTGACCGCTGCGACGCGTAGGTGCCGAGCTGTCGAGGCCGATGCTTGCCCGTCGCTGTATCGATGCCGTCGATGCGCACGACCCACTTGTCGCGCTGCTTGCGGACCGTCGGCTCACCGATCGCCTTCCAACTCATGGATCACCTCCAGCGTCGCCGAGGCCGAGAGTTTGATACATCACTGATATTTGGCTGATACATGGCCTTCGGGAGCGACTCCTGAAATCGTATCACACCAGGTCAACTATGTCGGGATGGGGAGACTCGAACTCCCGACCCCCTGCTCCCAAAGCAGGTGCGCTACCAACTGCGCCACATCCCGGACGCGACGAATGCTACCGGGCGAGTTCGCTGACGGCCGCCAGCAAACGGTCGGCATCGGGCTGCTCGACGTACCGAGAGACGCCAGCCCGAATGACTCCGCCACTTTCCGCTAGTCCCAACTGATCGACGACCTCGACCGCGTAGTTGTGGCCGTCCCACACGGCGATGCGCCTGGCAGCGAGTGCCTTCGACGCTTCAGCGGGATGCACTCCCTTGATGGTGAATGCGGCAGTGGGAACCCGCGCCTCGAGCGTTTGCGACCCCCACACCTTCACGCCATTGATCGACAGCAGCCCGGAAAGCAGATACGAGAACACCTCTGACTCGGCGGCCGCCACGTGATCCATGCCCTCCTCGATGAGGAAACGTGCCGCAGCTTCGATACCCGCGATGCCTTCGAAGTTCGGCATCCCTGTCTCCAGTCGGCCCGGACCATGGTCTGTCGCCGGGCGAACCTTGAACACCGGCAGGCTGTCGAGCAGGTCGGGTCGCATCCACAGCAGACCACTGTGAGGGCCGTACCACTTGTACGGCGACGTGACCAATGCATCGCAAGCGAGGGCCGCGACATCGATGGCGCGGTGCGGGGCAAGGTGAACGGCATCGATGTAGACGTTGGCACCCACCGCGTGGGCGGCCTCGATGATCGGCGCAAGGTCCGGCGTCGAGCCGAGAAGGTTCGAGGCTCCCGGCAGCGTCACCCACTTGGTGCGCTCGTCGATCAAGTCGATCACGTTGCCCGAAGGCAGTTGGCCAGCCTCCGGATCGAACGGCGCCAGAACATGTTCGGCGCCGGCGGCATCGGCCGCGCGTCGCCACGGTGTGATGTTGGCGTCATGGTCGAGCCGCGTGCCGACGATGCGATCGCCCGGCCGAAGCGTTTCGCCGATCGCACGCGATACGGCGAAGGTCAACGACGTCATGTTGGGCCCGAACGTGACGCCGGCCGGGTCGGCGCCCAGGAATTGCCCGACTGCAGCGCGCGTCCGATCCATCAACCTCTGGCATTCCTCCGCCGCGGCGAACGGCCCACCGTTGGAAGCAGTGTTCCCGCTGGCCATCCACTGGCTCATCGCCGTGATCGCCGAGTCGACCATCTGCGTCCCGGCAGGTCCATCGAACCGCGACCACTCCGGCCCGACCCCCGGGAAGCGGTGTCGCAATGACGTGCTCATGACCCCATCCGAGTGTGTCGCGCCACCCCGGGGTGGCTGGAAACACTCCGTTGGGCGGCCTGGGCGGCAAACACTCGGAACGGCATGGTGCGTGGGGCGGGGTCAGGCGCGCTTGGCTGCTTTGGCCAACCGTTTGGCGGTGCGTCCGATGGGGACGATGTTGCGCTGGTCGAGGTCACCGACCTCGATTCCGTTGACGAAGGCGACCCGGTAGCGCTGCCAGTTGAACCCATTGGCCAGGATGACCTTGCCGGGAGTGCCCGATGGAACGCCGGAGTCGAGATCGACGGTCGTCTCGACCTGGTCGCCGATCTTCAGATCGAGCTGGTCGGCGTGCGGCTTGGCCAGCGCGTGCGGCTTCCAATAGGTCATCGTCACAGTCTGCCTGATGAGAGGGCCGACCGATAGCATCGACGATCTGTGAACAGCACGATCGAGCCCGTAGTGGACACCCCAGAAGACGCACCCGCCAAGAAGCTCGTCAAGCTGTCGGTAACGATCGATGAGGCGGAATTCGATCGCGACATCGACCAGGCCTTCCGAACGATCGCTAAAGAGGTCAAGCTGCCCGGCTTCCGCCAGGGCAAGGTGCCGCGCAAGGTTCTCGAGGCCCGCATCGGTCTGGCAACCGCCCGTGAGCAGGCGCTACGCGACGCCGTTCCGCAGTACTTGGCCACTGCCGTGCGCGAGCACGACATCGACCTGATCGCAACTCCCGACATCGAGTTCACTGCTGGTCAAGAGGCCGGCCCGGTCTCGTTCGACGCCACCTGCGAAGTCCGACCGGAGATCACCGTGCCGGGCTATGGCGGGCTGCGCGTCGAGTTGTCGTCGCCTGTCGCCACTCCGGCCGACATCGACGAAGCGATCGAAGCCGAGTTGCGCCGACAGGGCACCCTCGTCGACGTCGATCGCCCGATCCAATCCGGCGACCAGGTCACGCTCACGCTTGCCGCGTCTCGCGAAGGCGAGCCGGTCGCGGGGCTCAACACCGAGGACTGGCTGTATCAGGTCGGCAGCGGGTGGGTCGCACCTGGCTTCGACGGCGAACTGCTCGGCGCCAGTGCTACCGACGAACTGACCTTCACAGCGACGCCCAACGGCACCGACGAGCCGGCCGACTTCGTCGTCAACATCTCCAAGGTGCAAGAGACCGAGCTCCCCGAGCTGACCGACGACTGGGTCAGCGAGAACCTCGGCGAGTTCGAGACCATCGAGGAGTGGCGCGCCGCGCTGCGCGAGCGGATCGGCACCGCCAAGCTGAACCAGACCCGCAACCAGTTCATCGAGCGAACCACTTCGGCGCTCGCCGGGCTCGTCGACATCGAGCCGCCCGAGTCCATGGTTCAAGCCGACCTGCAGGGTCGCGTCCAGAACACGGTGCAGCAGTTCCAGGCGCAGGGGATCTCGGTCGATCAGTGGCTGCAGGTCACCGGTCAGGATGCCGCCACGTTCATCGAGGGTCTCAAGGTGCAGTCCCAGAAGGCGGTCAAGGTCGACCTGGCCTTGCGTGCGGTTGGCTTGGCCGAGGCGCTCGAGGTCACCGATGACGACATCAATGCCGAGTACGCACGGATCGCCGTGCAGGTCCGGCAAAAGGCCAGCGAAGTGCGCAAGGCATACGAGAAGAACGACGCAGTCACCGATCTGGTTGCCCAGATGCGTAAGTCCAAGGCACTCGACTTTCTGCTCGATCACGTCGAGATCGTCGACCCCGAAGGCAATCCGATCGATCGCGCGCTCGTGATCGGCAAGACTGACGACCACGACCACGAACACGAACACGGCGACCACGACCACGGCGACCACGAACACGAACACGAACACGAGCACGGCGATCACGACCACGAAGGGCACGACCATGATTGAGTCCAAGAACTATCTGGTTCCCAATGTCATCGAGCAGACGAGTCGTGGCGAACGTGGTATGGATCTCTACTCACGTCTGCTCAAAGAGAACATCATCTTCTTGCAGACGCCGATCGACGACAGCATCGCCAGCCTGATCTGCGCACAGTTCATACATCTCGAGAGCGAGAACCCCGACAAGGACATCAACCTCTACATCAACAGCCCCGGTGGCGACATCACCGCCCTGTTCGCGATCTACGACACGATGCAGTTCATCAAGAACGACATCGCCACCATCTGCCTCGGTCAGGCGGCGTCCGCTGCGGCCGTGTTGTTGGCTGCGGGCACGAAGGGCAAGCGCCTCGCCTTGCCGCACAGCCGAATCCTGCTGCACCAGCCATATGGCCAGGTCGGCTACGGGCAGGTCACCGATCTCGAGCTGGCAGCCAAGGAAATCATGCGTATGAGGGATCTTCTGGAAGAGATCCTGTCGCAGCACACCGGTCAAACCATCGAGCGCGTCCACAAGGACACCGACCGTGATTTCGTCATGGAAGCGCAAGAGGCCCTCGCGTATGGCATCATCGATGATGTGATTTCGTCTCGTGACGCCGTCGACCGCACCGGTCCGATTCGCTGACCTTCACGAACCGACCTAGGGCGAGCAGGGAGACTGAACCGTGGCGAAATTTGGTGACACCGGCGAACTGCTTCAGTGCTCGTTCTGTGGGAAGTCCCAAAAGCAGGTCAAGCGGCTGATTGCCGGCCCCGGCGTGTACATCTGCGACGAGTGCATCGACCTCTGCAACGAGATCATCGAGGAGGAGCTCACCGACTCCAGCGAGATCCGTTTCGAAGAACTTCCGACGCCACGTGAGATCCGGACCTTCCTCGACGACTACGTCGTCGGCCAGGACGAGGCCAAGAAGATCTTGTCGGTGGCCGTGTACAACCACTATCGCCGCATCCAGTACCAACAGGGCGCCAGCGTCGGCCGTCGCGATGAAGTCGAGCTCGCCAAGAGCAACATCATGCTGCTCGGCCCCACCGGCTGCGGCAAGACCCACCTCGCCCAGACGCTCGCCCGCCTGCTCAACGTGCCGTTCGCCGTTGCCGATGCCACAGCACTGACCGAGGCGGGATACGTCGGCGAAGACGTCGAGAACATTCTGCTGAAGCTCATCCAGGCGGCCGACTTCGACGTCAAGAAGGCCGAGACCGGCATCATCTACATCGACGAGATCGACAAGATCGCCCGCAAGAGCGAGAACCCGTCGATCACCCGCGACGTCAGCGGCGAGGGTGTGCAGCAGGCACTGCTGAAGATCCTCGAGGGCACGGTCGCTTCGGTGCCGCCGCAGGGTGGGCGCAAGCACCCCCACCAAGAGTTCATCCAGATCGACACCACCAACATCCTCTTCATCTGCGGCGGCGCGTTCGCCGGTCTCGAGCAGATCATCGAAAGCAGGATCGGTCACAAGGGCGTCGGGTTCCACGGCACGGTGCGCAGC
>JANMMQ010000516.1:0-9966 GCA_031373465.1 Ilumatobacteraceae bacterium
TGATCGAAGCGGGCGAGCATCTCGCTGGTGAGCACGTCGGCTCGCGTTTCGGTGGTTGTCATTGTTGTCTCCTACGTCGAGCGATTAATTCGGTCGATCGACCGAGATCGCAGTGTCGCGCTTCAGAAATATCCTGTCAAGAGCTTGATTTCCGCAGCGCGTCAATGACATCATGGATTCGACCGATCGACCGAAAGGGGCAGCAATGGCCGTGCAGGTAGCGGAAGCAGACACCGCCAAGAGCATTCTGACGGCAGCGCGCGCACGGCTTCTCGTCGACGGATACGCCGGCCTGTCCACGCGCAAGATCGCGCAGGAAGCGGGCGTTCCACTCTCACAGGTGCACTACCACTTCGGCTCCAAGCGGGGGATGGTGCTGGCATTGTTGGAAGCGGAGAACCGCCGGCGCCTCGCCCGACAGTCATCGATGTACGCGCAGGACATGCCGCTGTCTCGACGGTACGAGCAGGCGTGTGACTACCTCGAGGACGACCTCGAGTCCGGATTCGTGCGCGTCCTCCAGGAGATGATCGCCGCCGGCTGGTCCGCGCCCGACATCGCCGAAGAAGCGCGCTCGATTCTGGTCGGCTGGTTCGACCTGCTGACCGACGTGGCCACCGAGGCAGCCGACCAGCTCGGCGGGCTCGGCCCGTTCACCCCGCGGGAGGTTGCCACCTTGATCGGCAACCTCTTCATGGGATCGGAGGCGATGCTGTTGCTCGGGTTCGACCGACACCGGCTGCCGATCCGATCAAGCCTGCGTCGCATCGGCGACCTCATCCGAATGGCGGAGGAACGCGCGGCGACACCGCGCTCGACCCAAAGGAGGCGCACATGAGGGCCTTGTACCCAACGCAGGAGGGTTACGTCGATCGCGACGGCGTGCGGATCGCGTTCGAGGTGTACGGCAGTGGTGAGCCGACAGTTCTGCTCATGCCGACCTGGTCCATCATCCACTCGCGGCATTGGAAGATGCAGATCCCGTATCTCGCCCGACACTGCCGAGTCGTCACGTTCGATGGACGCGGCAACGGCAAGTCCGACCGGCCGGAGCAGTCGCCGGCCTACGACGAGGCTGAGTTCGCTGCCGATGCCGTCGCAGTGATGGACGCAACCGCAACTCGGCGGGCCGTGGTCGTCAGCTTGTCGTTGGGGTGTCAACGGTCGGTGATCCTTGCCGCCGAACATCCCGACCGCGTCGAGCGCGCCGTGTTCGTTGGTCCCGCATGGCCGGGAGGTGGCGAGATCCGGCCGCCTGTTGGCGAGTGGGAAGACGAGTTGGATACCACCGAGGGATGGGCCAAGTACAACAAGCACTACTGGCGCAAGGATTACCAAGGGTTCCTTGAGTACTTCTTTGCAAACGTTTTCACCGAGCCGCACTCCACAAAGCCGATCGAGGATTGCGTCGAGTGGGGTCTCGAGACGACTGCCGAGACCCTGATCACCGCCGAGTACTCCCACTCGCTCGAGCCTGAAGAGGCTCGCCAACTAGCCAGGAAGGTTCAATGCCCAGTACTCGTGGTCCACGGGACAGACGATGCAATCGTCTCGCTGACTCGAGGCGCCGCACTCGCCGAGCAGACGGGCGGCGCCCTCGTCGTGCTCAAGGGCTCGGGTCACGCACCACACGTGCGCGATCCAGTCAAGGTCAACCTGCTGCTGCGCGACTTCATCGGCGCGCCGGCGATCAGCGGCCGGTGGCAGCGCGCCAGAGCGCGCCGCAAGCGTGCTCTGTTCGTGTCATCGCCAATCGGGCTTGGTCACGCCCAACGTGATGGTGCCATCGCCGACGAGCTTCGCAAACTGCACCCCGATCTCGAGATCGACTGGCTCGCCCAGCATCCCGTTACTGCGGTTCTCGAGGCCCGCGGCGAGCGGGTGCACCCCGCCAGCAGATATCTCGCCAACGAGTCCGCGCACATCGAAAGCGAATCCGCGGAGCACGACCTGCACTGCTTCCAGGCGATCCGCCGAATGGACGAGATCCTCCTGGCCAACTTCATGGTGTTCCACGACGTGATTCGAGAAGACGACTACGACATCTGGATCGGCGACGAAGCCTGGGAGCTCGACTACTACCTCCATGAGAACCCCGACCAGAAGCGCGCCGCATACGTCTGGTTGACCGACTTCGTGGGCTGGCTGCCCATGCCCGACGGCGGCGATCGTGAAGCGTTCCTCACCGCCGACTACAACGCCGAGATGATCGAACAGATCGCCCGATTCCCGCGTGTTCGCGATCGAGCGATCTTCGTCGGCGATCCAGAGGACATCGTGCCCGACACCTTCGGACGAGATCTTCCGTCGATCCGCGAGTGGACCGAGCAGCACTACTCGTTCGCCGGATACGTCACCGGCTTCGATCCCATCGGGATCGGCGAAGGACAGCGCTTGCGCAATGCGCTGGGTTACCGCGACGACGAGCACGTGTGCATCGTCACGGTCGGCGGATCCGGCGTCGGCGCCGATCTGCTGCGTCGCGTGATCGCCGCGTATCCCCTCGCCAAGTCGCTCGTGCCGCAGCTTCGGATGATCGTCGTCGCCGGACCGCGCATCGATCCCTCCACACTGCCGTCGCACGACGGGCTCGAGGTGCGCGCCTACGTGCACGAGCTCTACCGCCACCTCGCCGTGTGCGATCTGGCCGTGGTGCAGGGTGGCCTGACGACGTCCATGGAGCTCGCCGCCAATCGCCGCCCGTTCCTGTACTTCCCGCTCCGACACCACTTCGAGCAGAACTTCCACGTGCACCATCGGCTCGAGCGCCACGGTGCAGGACGGCGCATGGACTTCGGGACCGCCACGCCGGATGTGATCGCCGCCGCCATCGCGTCAGAACTTGGTTCCGACGTCAGCTATCTGCCCGTCACCACCGACGGCGCATCGCGTGCTGCAGCCATGATCGCTGAGTTGCTCTGAAGGAGAGAGATGAAAACCCACACGACCAACGACACCAAGACGGCCATCATCAGCGCCGCGCTCGACTACTACGAGGGCTGGTTCGACGGAAGGCCCGACCGCATGGAACGGGCTCTTCATCCCGAGCTCACCAAGAGATCGATCGAGCCGGACGAAAGCATCGAAACACTGTCGGCGCGTCAGATGATCGATGCGACGGGCGAGGGCGTCGGCCGTCGGCGAGATCCGGGTGACCGCAACATTCGGGTGCACGTGGACCACGTTCACGGCTCCATTGCCACGGCTACGGTCACCAGCGCTGTGTATGTCGACTATCTCCAACTGGCGCGGATCAGCACGGAGTGGAAGATCCTTAACGTGCTCTGGGCTCGGGCCTGATACCGCAGACCGTGGGTTCGTTGTGCGAGTGAGCGCGCGGCGCGATGATGGGCCCCGTGCAAGGCGCCCCGCAGTGATCTTCACCCAGCACTACCTCTCCTGCCTCTCTCACGCCTCGTACCTCGTAGGTGACGAGACGACCGGTCGGGCCGTCGTCGTCGATCCGCGACGCGATGTGGACCTGTACCTCGAAGAAGCTGCAGCCAATGGCTTGACGATCGAGCGCGTGATCGAGACCCATGTTCACGCCGACTTCCTCAGCGGTCATCTCGAGCTCGCCGCCGACACGGGTGCCGTCATCTCCTACGGCGACGGCGCTGACGTCGAGTTCCCGATCGAGCCGTTGCACGACGGCCAGCGGATCCTGCTCGGCGACGTCAGGCTCGAGATCCTCGCCACGCCCGGCCACACTCCCGAGTCGATCTGCATCGTGGTGTACGAGCACGCCGGCGACACCATTCCGTACGGAGTGTTGACGGGCGACACGCTCTTTGTCGGCGACGTCGGGCGTCCAGATCTGCTGGCTTCGGCGGGCGCGGATCTCTCGGCCGACACCTTGGCTCGACACCTCTACCGATCACTTCGCGACAAGCTGCTGACGCTTCCCGACTCGACCCGCATCTTCCCCGGGCACGGCGCGGGCTCGTCGTGCGGCAAGCAGCTCTCGAACGAGACCAGCTCAACGCTCGGCGAGCAGCGGCGCACGAACTACGCGCTGCGCTCGATGAGCGAAGACGCGTTCGTGGCCGCCGTGACCGAGGGCCAGCCGGCCCGGCCCCACTACTTCGCGTTCGACGTGGAGCGCAACCGCCAGGTTCGTCCGCTTCTCGACACCGATCCGCCGCGACCGCTCGAGATGGAGGAGGTCCTCCAACTCCGCGACGCGGGCGCGGTGCTCGTCGACGCGCGAGAGCCTGCCGAGTTCGCTGCGGGGCATCTTCGCGGTGCAGTGAACATCGGGCTCCAAGGGCGGTTCGCCGAGTGGGGTGGCGACGTGTTGACGCCCGATCGCGACGTCGTACTCGTCGGCGACCCCGCACTCGCGCTCGAGGCCAAGATTCGCCTTGCCCGAGTCGGTTACGACCGCGTCGTGGGGCAGCTGTCCGAACCGGCTCGGCTGTTCGTCAGCCGGCCGGAGCTGGTCGAGACGAGCTCGCGGCTCACGATCGAACAGGTCGCCGAGCTGCGCGGCCTCGAGCCGGATCTGCAGGTCGTCGATGTGCGCAGCCCGGGAGAGACTGCGTCGGGCACGTTGGCGGGTGCCCGCGAGATCCCGCTCGCAGTACTGGCCGATTCGTTCGCTGCGCTCGACAGGGCGATGCCAGTCGTCGTGTACTGCGGCAGCGGCTACCGCTCGCAGATCGCCGCCAGCGTCCTGCTCGAAGCCGGTTTCAGCGATGTCTCCGATCTCCTCGGCGGCTATCAGGCTTGGGACAGTGCGGGTCTGCCGACATCCACTGGCGCGTCCTCGGTCGGCATCGGTTCGACGCCGTCGGTCGGCGCGCGTGGGGCACGCGCCCTGGTCGACAGTGGCGCACTCCTCCTCGACGTGCGCGAGCCCGAGGAGTGGCATGCGCAGCATGCGCCTGGCGCGTTGCTCATCCCCATGGGGCAGGTCCGACAACGTCAGGACGAGTTACCTCGCGACCGCCGGATCGTCGTGGTGTGTCGTTCGGGCGGTCGCTCGGCGGCCACGACCGAATCGATGCGCACGTGGGGTTTCGACGCAGTGAACCTTGCCGGCGGGATGTGTGCGTGGGCATCCGCAGGACTGCCGACCGCGACCGCAGTCGACGACGGCCTCGTTGTTCACCGCATCAACCCGCTGAACTGCGAGACGGCGATTCCCGCGCTCGTGGGCGGTGTGGTGATGCCGAACGCTCGCTTCTACGTCCGCAACCACTTCGAGACGCCAACCCTCGACGCGACGGATTGGCAGCTGACGGTGGACGGGTTGGTCGAGCGTCCGCTGCGGTTGAGCCTTCGCGACCTTCAGAACATGCGGTCACAATCATTTGTGGCGACGCTCGAATGCGCGGGCAATGGCCGCTCCATGTTCGATCCTCCGGTCGATGGGGAGCAGTGGAATCTGGGCGCGGTGAGCACTGCGGAGTGGACGGGCGTGCCTCTGGGCGAGGTGCTCGACCGTGCCGGAGCACAGCCGGCCGCGCGCGACGTCGTCTTCCGCGGCGCTGATCGCGGGGTCGTCGACCCATCACGTCCCGAGGTGCCGTTCGAGCGCGGCTTGTCGTTGGACGACGCCCGCGACTCGGAGGCCTTGCTCGCCTATGCGATGAACGGCGAGCCACTTCCCACCCAGCACGGATACCCGCTTCGCCTCATCGTGCCCGGGTGGTTCGCCGTCGCTTCGGTGAAGTGGTTGACCGAGATCGAGTTGATCGACTCCTCGCTCGAGGCGTTCTTTCAGACCGAGCGCTACTACTTCGAATGGCAGCGCGACGGCGCGACCGTCAGGGAGCCCGTTCGGCTGCAACGGGTCCGATCCGTGATCACCTCCCCCACCGCCGACGCTGACGTCGACGCGGGTCAGCTCACGATCCGCGGTGTCGCATGGTCCGGAGCCGCACCGATCGCCGGCGTCGTCGTGAGTGTCGGTGACGGTCCGTGGCAAGCGGCGCAACTGATCGGCGAGCGCCGCCGCCACAGCTGGCAGTGGTGGGAGCTGCTCACCCAGGTCAGCGGGCCAGGAACGACCACGGTGCGGGCCCGCGCCACCGACCTCGCCGGCCGCGTTCAACCCGAACGCCCGGAGTGGAACCGTCTCGGTTACGGCGGCAACGCCATCCACAGCATCCCCATACAAGTCCGCTGATCGACGTCGACGGGGCATTCGCGTAGGAGTGTCTCCTAGGCGAGGCCGGGGTCTAGGCAGTGCAGATCGTCCGGCAGGTCGAGGTCGGGCGTCGCGCAGAAGGTGTCGTGGTCCTCGACCTCGAATCCGTTTTTCTGCGCCCATGCCGCGACCGTGCTGTGCTCGGGTGTGCACATGGTGACGACGGTCCCGGCTGTCAGCCCGGCAAGTGTGGCCGACAAGACCTTGATTGGCCGCGTGCTGTGGAGACGCATGATCCACACACCGCCCTTGTCCGGCATGGACACAGCGTCGGCGGTGACGTGGGCGCCCTGTCGCTCCATCTCTTGCACAAGTGAGTGACGATCGTGTTGCCACGCGGCCGCTGGCATCCCGGCTCCGCCGCCGAGCGCGCGCCCCTTCAGGTACAGGAGCCGCCACTGCGGTTGCAATCCCAATCGTCGGTACGCGGCCAGTGCGGCCGGGTGCTTCGAGCTGAACGTCATCCGGTCGCGGAATCCGTCGAGGAGCTCCTGCAACAGAAGGGTCCCGACGCCTGCGCCGCGTGCGTCGGCAGCGACGAACAGGTCGCACACCATCGCTGTTCCATCGATGTCGACCACACCGCCGTACGCCGTGACCCGTTCCTCTGACTCGGCGACAAGAAGTCGACCATGCTGAGAACGAACGAATGCGAGATAGCTCGCATCGGCCGACGCATCGCCTTCGCGTGCAATCGCGTCCATCACCTCATCGTCGGATGGCAACGCCTCCCTGATCCTCGCCGTCACCCGCCCATCGTAAACACCCCGACGTCAACCGCAGGGCTGGCGGCGTTTGATCACAGCGTCGGCCGACAGTGCGATCGTCAGCCGGATCCTGCCGGGCTCCTCCACGAAGACCCGGATCCAGCCATCACTGCTTGGCTCGAGGCATGCGGCACCCTCCGACACTTTGTACAGATCCGTGAACCTGAATTTCACGGTGGTCGATCCGGTGCGTGTTGAGTCGATGGTGAGCTCGTCGGACTGCACATCGACGAGGGTGGCGCCGTTGTCGACGAGCGGCGTGGCATCGACAACCTCGTAGACACGCCAGTCGTCGTTCGCCACGACCTCGCGTAGATAGGTAGGTTCGCCGCGGATGACGGCCGCCTCGTCCTCGGACCTGTCCCGCAGCTGCCCGAGCGGCAAGGCGACGATAGAGACGGCGTTCTCGAGCAGCCAACGGTGATAGGTCTCCGCGTCGAGCCTGCCCGTGTAGAACTCGGGATTGAGGTCTCGGTCCAGCTGCGTTTCCCAACCACGGGCAATCCCGCCGATCCGCAGCGCCAACGTGTCGGCCTGCGCGAACGTGTGTGTCGGCACCACCTCGACTCGGAACGGTCGCGGAACTGTGTCGAGATATTCCACCAATGAGTCGTAGTAGCCGGCGAACGCAGTTCGATCTGCAGGCCTGAACGCCATCGAGATGTACTCGCCATTCCAGATCAGGGTGGCAGCGACGATCACCGGGATCAACGTGCGACGATGACTCCTGAGGGTGAGTGCAGCAGCAGGTCCGGCGACGAGCCAGCCCAGCCGCACCACGTTCCCGCCCAACGGCGACTTGACGACGAACGCGCCAAGGGCAACGACGACGTAGACCACTGCGCCCCACCGAATGAGCGGCACGTCTCGACCACACCAACCGGCACCCGCCACCGCTGCCGTGAGCAGAAGGAGGCTGCCGATGGTAAACGGGAACCAGCCTCCCTCGGGAAACATGAGGATCAGAGTGCCGATCGGAACGACGGCTGCGAGCGCCGCAGTCACGAGCATCTGCCGCGGTGCTGCCCGCGCCAGCCAGGCGGCAGCCAGGATCACGACGAGCGACACGGCTCCCAATGGTGATGACAGACCAGAGAGAGCTGCGCACACGACCATCAGCCATCGGTGGCCGCGCTGCAGCGCGAGCAACGCCATCGTCGCGAACATCACGGCAGGCAAGAAGGTCAGCCGTCCACCCCAGAGGTTGACGCCGCACCCGCAGGCGAACAGCACCACGCCTACCGCCGGATCGGGTACCTCGGGGTTCGTGGCGTGCCATCTCTCGACTATCTGGGCGAAGCACCACGTCGAAACGAGGACGGAGATCACGGCGACCGGCACGACACCGAACACACTTCCGAGCGTGGGCGACACAACCCCGTAGCCCGGCAACGGGTGGCCGCCGAACCACAGGTTGTCCCACAGGTACACGCCGCGTCTCGCCAACTCGGCGCGGAAGTGACCGCTGGCGAAGTCCTGCGACGGCGGATCGATCAAGAGGTACAGCAGGCAGATGATCGCGGCCGACGCCATTCCGATCAAGCGAACCCTGCGCAAGACGGCGTCAGCCATCGGAGGAATGGCGTCCGTCACCACCGAAGCCTCGCTCGACATCGCGATAACCCTACGAAGTCCAGCCGAGTCGGCGTGACGAGCCTCCTTCAGCTCGTCAGTTGATTTCGTGCCAGTGCTCCTTGGTCTGCACAAGCCAGAACGCAGCGAACAACGTGATCTGTGTGCCCTCGAGAAAGAGTTGCACGTGCCGCCAACCCGAACTCAGAGCGACCAGTAGCACGGCAGCAGCGGCCATCAGGCCGACGATCACGGCATACAGCCAAAAGTACGGCCGGGGCGCGCGATCCCGATGTTCCCAAGCGTTACCACCGACAGCTCCCGCCAAGAAGACAAACATCGCGATGGCGGCGACGAAGTGCGAATCGGTGTTGAAGTCGTTCCAAATATTGAATGCAACCAAAGCCACGATCAACAGCAGCATCGCCCCAAGTAGGGCGAGCCGGGTGCCCGATGCACCGACCTTCGCGACGGCTGCGCTCCGCGAAACGACTATGGCAATCGCGGCGGTGACGAGCAATCCGGCAATCCCAGCCACGAGGAGCGATTTCACGTTGTTGTCGACGTTGCTCACCACCCAGCTGGCAAGCGCGCCGTCATCTTTGATGGGCAGCGGGATCGGTTGTTCTGACCAGCACTTGCCGGCATCTGATGTCGGCACGAAGGCGACAACGGGCGCGAGCATCCCGGCGATGTTGAGACAAGTGTCCTCCCAGGCATTGCTGCCCTTGATGACGATCAGGCACAACCCGATCGCCAGCAGACCGCCGACGAAGATCGATCGCACAGGCGTGTAGTAGTAGGCGCTTATCGACGTCTGCCAGCAACTGGCCTTGGCATGCTCAAACCCGATCGACATGCCGAGCAGGCCGACGACTCCGACGATACCTATACGCAGGTATCGGTAGGACTTGATCGCCGCCTCGTCAGCCATCTCGCCCCCGCTTTCTCAGGATTCACACCAACTTAGCGAGTTGCAAAGAATGCCCCGCGAACGCGCTATTCGCTGAGATGTGCGATAATCCACGGACTAGTTCCAATCCGAACGGGTAGTCCTGCGTGTCTACTGCGGGCACTGATACCAGTGAGGAAACGAACATCATGGACACAACCGCCAACAGCTCCCTTGCGACTGCGCGCTCGGCTCCGGCAGGTAGAACGCTATGAAAGCCGGCGTGCACACCATCGCCCTGATAGTCCACCTCGTCGGGTTGGTATTCGGCCTCGGAGGTGCGACGGTCACAGACCTCATCTTCGTGAAAGGCGTCCGGCAACGCCACGTCGGGCACACGTTGCTGATGGTGATGGAAGCCGCTTCCAAGGTTGTCCTCGCGGGGTACGCGATGCTCGTCGTTTCAGGAGTCGCGCTGATCACGACCGGAACGCACACCACACCGCGGTTCTGGGCGAAGATGGTCGTCGTAGCCATCATTGGCCTCAACGGAATTGCCGCTCACCGGATCACGTTCCCAC
>JANMMQ010000573.1:0-18209 GCA_031373465.1 Ilumatobacteraceae bacterium
CGGAGTGACGAGCATCCTCAACTTCGCACCTGTCGTTCTCGCCGTGCCGCGAGCGATCGAGGTTCGCAAGGTCGACCTTGCTGTCGAGCTACAGATCCTCAGCTATCACGAACAGCGTCGTGCCGGCGGCGCCATCCACGCTGTCGGCACCCCTCGACCGGCGAGCGCGTAGGCGGCGGCCATGTCGATCGTGGTGATCGGTGTCAACCATCGCACTGGCTCGTTGTCGCTCCTCGAGCGTCTGGCCGTTCGACCCGATGAACAGGGCAAGGCCATCGCCGGTCTGGTTGCTCGGCAGAGCATTCGCGAAGCCGTCGTGTTGAGCACGTGCAACCGCACCGAGATCTACGTCGTCGCTGAACGCTTTCACGGCGCGTACGCCGACATCCGCGACTTCTTCTGCGATATCGGCGGGCTCGATCCCGACGAACTGCACCCCCACCTCTACAGCCAACACGACGACGCTGCCGTCACTCACCTGTTCGAAGTCGCGGCGGGGCTCGATTCGGCCGTGCTCGGCGAGAGCGAGATCCTCGGCCAGGTTCGCTCCGCGTGGGAGTTGGCGCACGACGAAGGCGGAGCCAAGGCAACCCTCAACCTGTTGTTCCGGCATGCAATCGAAACCGGCAAGCGTGCGCGTACCGAGACGTCCATCGGTCGAGGCACGGCATCTGTCAGTCACGCCGCGGTCGAGATGGCCGCGGATCGACTCGGTTCACTGGCCGGCCGTCGCGTTCTCGTCGTCGGCGCGGGCAAGATGGGCGAAGGCATCGCCGCAGCACTCGTTCACGCTGGCGTCAGCGATCTGGTCGTTGCCAATCGCACGATCGAGCGCGCCGACCAACTCGCCCAGCGGATCGGTGGCGGCGTCGTGCCGTTCACAGATCTGCCTGCGGCTCTCGCAGATGCCGACGTCTTGCTGACATGCACGGGCGCCGGGGTGACTGTCATCGATTTCGAGCTGCTGAAGGCGGCTCGCGGGGCGTCGGCATTGCCGCTTCTCATCGTCGACGTAGCAGTACCCCGCGACGTTGCAACCGACGTCACCGCCCTGCCCAACGTCACGCTGCTCAACCTCGATGACCTCCGCGACTGGGCCGGCCGGGCGCTGATCCTTCGTGCCGAAGAAGCCCGACGTGTCAACGACATCGTGTCCGAGGAAGTCGAACGCTTCGGCGTCGAGGCCACAGCGCGTCAGGCCGCTCCGCTCGTCGCCCAGTTGCATGATCGCGCCGAGACGATTCGTCGCGCCGAGATCGGGCGATTCACGGCGCGGCTCGCATCACTGGACGAAGCGCAGCGAGCCGCACTCGAAGCAGTGACCAAGGGAATCGTGGCCAAGCTGTTGCACACGCCCTCGGTGAAACTCAAGGACGACGCCGGCACGCCACAGGGCGAGCGCAACGCAGCAACCGTCCGCGACCTGTTCGATCTCGGTTGAGCCGCGTGCAGGGTGACGGGCCGCTGCGCTTGGCCACTCGAGGCAGTGCCCAGGCACGGACGCAATCGCAAGGAGTCGCTGACGCCTTGATGGCAGCCAACCCCGGCCGCACGGTGGAACTCGTCTTCATCGAGACACTCGGTGACCGCACGCAACATGCCGACATTCCCCTGCACACGATCGGCGGACAGGGCGTGTTCGTCAAAGAGGTGCAGGCCGCAGTGCTGCGCGGCGACGCCGACATGGCCGTGCACTCGGCGAAGGACCTGCCCTCGACAACGGCCGACGGATTGACTCTCGCTGCCTTCTGCAGACGGCGCGATCCCCGCGACGTGCTGATCGGGTCCACCCTCGAGGCACTGCCGCGGGGCGCCAGCGTTGCGACGGGATCTGTCCGACGACGAGCGCAGCTGACCGTCGTTCGTCCGGATCTGCAGTTCCGCGAACTGCGCGGCAACATCCACACGCGGCTCGGCAAGGTGCCCGATGGCGGAGCCATTGTGATGGCAGCGGCGGCACTCGATGTCCTGGACCTGTTGGCAGAGATCAGCGACTATCTGTCTCCGGCGACTTTCGTCCCCAGCCCGGGCCAGGGGTGCGTCGCGATCGAGTGCAGATCCGACGACACCGACATGATCCGCGTGCTCGGGACCATCGATCACGGCCCCACTCGGCAAGCGGTGGAGGTCGAGCGCGCATTTCTTGCCGAGCTCGGCAGCGGCTGCTCGCTGCCCGTCGGCGCTCATGCCGATGTTCGCACGCTGACCGCCTTCCTCGGTTCCGCGGACCGACGTCAACCCCTGACCGAGACGATCGACCTGACCGACGACCACGATCTGGCACTCGCCCGCAGCGCCGAACTGGCGCGGTCGATGCACAAACGGTTGCAATGAAGTCCTTGGCCGGACGCACCGTGGTCATCACGCGCGCTGCCGACCAGGCCGACGAGACCAGCCGGCTGGTCGCCTCGTTCGACGGAATTCCGCTGGTCGTCCCGCTGATCGAGATCGTCGACGAGCCTTCTGGCATGGACGAACTGGCCGAACTCCAGTTCACCGAGATCGATTGGATAGTGGTCACGTCGCCGAACGGGGCGCGGAGGGTCGCTCATGTGGTTTCTGCCGAGTCACACACTCCGCGGATCGCCGCAATTGGTGGCGCGACAGCCGCAATGCTTCCCCGCTGCGAACTGGTCGCCGACATCCAGAGCGCCGACGGCCTGTTGGAGATCTTCCCTCAGGGACCGGGACGGATCGTGGTCGTTCAAGCACTCGGCGCTGAGCCGACGCTGGTCAACGGCCTGGTCGAACTTGGGTGGAACGCCTATGCAATCAAGGCCTTTCGGGCACGAGCGGTGCAACCCTCCGACGATCAGCAGCGGGCCGCACTCGCAGCCGACGCGGTGCTCTTCGCAAGTGGTTCGGCCGCGCGTGCATGGGTCGACGTATTCGGGCTAAATTCTCCGCCGGTAGTGATTGCTATCGGGGGACAAACAGCCGAGGCGGTGGAGCGAGCGGGACTCAAGGTCTCGGCGACATCTGCCGATCATTCGGTATACGGGATGTTGGTTTGCCTGGGAGAGTATTTCTCCGACCGCAACTAGCATCTAAGTTCGGCTGGGGTCGACGGAATTGGTAGGGACAGGATGACGGACATGAGGGTGATGGGACGGTGGCTGCTCGCGGCCTCCGCGAGCGCTGCCGTAGCCGCGCTCGGCATCACCGATGTCGACGCCTCCACTCGCCTTCCCACCAGCCTCGCCGTAGTTCCGACCGTCGCCGTCGAATCGCAAGCCGGCGCCAATCCGTCAGTCTCCAGCGATGGCAGATTCGTCGTGTACGCGGGCCCTCCGACCACCGAAGGCGACGAGCGCACCAGCACCGTGTGGCTCCGTGACCGCTCCAACGGCGGCGAGATCGAACTGACCACGCCGCTGCCAGGCGCCCGCATCGGCAACAGCGTGTTCCCGATCATCAGTGGCGATGGCTGCTACGCCGTTGTACTAACCGAGATGCCCTTGGACCTCTTCCGCGACGACGACACCGGCAACCGGTGGGACGTGTACCGGATGAAGCTGCCGAGCTGCGGTGGAACGCTCAACGGTTGGGAACTGATCTCGACGAACTCCTACCGCGGCAACGACAAGGCCGCAGCGGACGACATCGACCCGCGATTTCCTCCGGCTGTCTCCGGTGCCGCATCGGTGATCGCCTACACCCACAAGTTCGACGCA
The DNA here is from genome assembly GCA_031373465.1 of Ilumatobacteraceae bacterium. Taxonomy (GTDB): domain Bacteria; phylum Actinomycetota; class Acidimicrobiia; order Acidimicrobiales; family Ilumatobacteraceae; genus JAENVT01. The sequence goes on from JANMMQ010000573.1 coordinate 3,675, forward strand.
TCGCAATCGGATCTGGTCGGGATCATCGTTGTCGATCTCACCATCCCGGTCGGCCTGCCGGGGCACGCCGTAACGGTCGCTGGCACTCCCTCGGCGGCTCCCAACAGCACGTACCACTACGCCGGGCTGCGCGAGCCTTCGATCTCCGACGACGGCCAGTTCCTGGCCTTCACCTCCGACGCCAACGCCTCCAAGCCCACGCCCGATTGGAGCGCTGGCCAGGTCCCCGGCGAGTTCGCCATCTCACAAGTGTACGTGTGGGACAGGCTGAACCCCGACGTGAACACCGCCGTCAAGCGTGCGTCACTGGGACCGGACAGCACCGCCAACGGCAGCGCCTCGTCACCGGCGATCTCCGCCGATGGCACCTACGTCGCGTTCAGTTCGACCGCCGTCAACCTCGTGATCGGCGCATCCCTGCCGCCGTGCATCGACACCTGCCCACCGCAGGTCTACCGATTCAACCGGGTCGATGGCACCGTCGTGCTGGTCAGCCGGGTGCCTGCCAGCACGCAGATCATCGGCAGCGATACCGGCGCCACACAGCCTGCGATCAGCAGTGACGGCAGCCAGGTCGCGTTCGTCACCAGATCGACCAACCTCCTGACGACCCGCCCATCGGTCGGAGGTAATTCCACCGACGGCGACATCATGGTCTCCAACGTCGACGTCGCCGAGATCTACCGTGCCTCGGTCCTGACCGATGGCGTCACCCCTGCGTCGGCCGCGAATGCCCATCCGAAGTTGTCGGCCACTGGACGCGTAATCGTGTTCGACACGCTTGCCGGCGCGGCGTACAGCCCGCTCGCCGAGCGCACCCCCGATTCGATCCGGCAAGTCGTCGGCATCACCCAGCAACCGCAGCTCTCGATCGCCGACATAAACGTCGGCACCGGGATCGTCGGCCTGCCGAGTGCAGAGTGGTTCGTCCGGCTCTACAACGCCGGGCCCGGCTCGTTCGTGCCGAGCAAGGTCGAATCGACGAATCCCCAGTTCGGCATCACGTTCGGTGAATGCGTCGAGGGCTATGCCGTCCCACCGGGCGGGTCGTGCGGGGTCGCAGTGATCCTCACACCGAGCTCGGAAGGCGCGCTCAATGGGGCGATCAAGATCTCTGAGACAGGGTTCGGTGCGCTCATCGCACAGTCGAAGGTCACTGGCGCGGGAGGTTTGCCGGCGCTGAACGCGGACCAGGGCAGCTACCACCGCTTCGACCCGCTGAAGGTCGGCCTGGTCGGCGAGACGAACACCTTCACGATTTCGAATGTCAGCCTGGTGCCGGCTTGGGTCACCGCCGTGTCCGTGCAGGGCGCCAACCCGAAGGACTTCAAGATCCTCAGGACCAAGTGCCGCAATGCCGTGCTGGAGATCAGCGCCGGTTGCACCGTTGATGTCGCTTTCGCGCCGACCGAGTCCGGCCATCGCTCCGCAACCGTTGTCGTAGCGACCGACACTGGCCAGTACACCAGCGTTCTGGTCGACGGCGATGCTCGTTACACCCCGACGATCCAGGCCGCTGCAACCGATGTGGTCGCCGGCGATCAGGTCGGCGTCGGTGGCTCGGGATTTGCGCCCGACTCGACCGTCACCTTGCTCTGGGCCGATGGCGCCGGTCGTCGAATCACCGTGCAGACCGACAAGGCCGGCAACTTCCTGCTCTCCATGCTCGTCGCCGCCAATGAGCGGCCCGGCGATCGCATGCTCGTCGCCCAGACTCCCGGCACCGGCGCCGACCCGGCGTCCCTGGTCCTCAGGGTGACCTCGCGAGCCGTCGAAGAAGTCGACGCGGCCTCCCCCGACTGGCCCGGCGGCTGACCCCCCAGCCGGCGGCGCAGGCGCCCAAACGGTCCCCACAGGACCAGTTCGACGCCCACGATGGTTAGGCGACGAGGAGCAGAGCTTCACGCAGGCGAGCGATCACCCACGACGGTCGATCACGAACGTCGTCGTACGTGAACGTCAGAACCCGAAGGCCGCGCAGCGTCAACTCCGTGTGACGCTGCGCGTCGACCTGCCGCTGAAGCCGCGAGCTGTGCGTGCCATGGCCTGACACTTCTACGACGAGACCGCCGTCAAAATACGCGTCGACTCGAGCGACGACACGGCTCCCATCGCGATAGCTCTTCTGCAGAGTCGGCCGGGAGATCCCTGCCTGACGGACCAGGTTCAGAAACCATCGCTCCAGCCTGCTCTCGCCGCCGGCGTCGACGAGTGCATCCAAGAGCACACGACTGCCGTTGACGCCGCTGCAGTGTTCGCGTATTGCCCGCGTTCGCAGCCGCTGTTCCGCCACGAGCCGAAGACGAATCGCGGAATCGATGGCGTTCTCGGTCTCCGCACGGCTGAAGCCGAAGATGGGCGATTCGAGGATCAACCGTTCGGCTGTCAAGCAGCGGAAGCCATGAACTGTGACAATGTCGGCTTTGGTCAGCGGCCGGCGCGTCGAGCACACCCGGCCATGTGTCGAACAACCTCGATTGGCGCGAGGCACGAGTAACTCGACCGAGTCCGCAGAGAAGCAATCCAGTCCATGCAGTCGAGCGCCCGCGCGACCGGCGACCACGCCGCATCCGTCGAGATCGGCAAGACCTGCTGTGATGGCTCGCTCAAAAGTTGCGCTCGATCCAGCCATCGCGAAGGAACGCGACCCAAGCCGGGTGATCAGTCCCGTACGTTCCCACTTCTTTCGACACGACGAGTTGACTCCGTGCTCGAGCAGTTGAGTTGTCGAGATCACACTGTGCTGCGTGGCGGCGAGCGCCGCAATGCTCCGAAATCGGTCGTCCATCGTCGCAGTGTGCGTGATGGGTGTTACAGCGAACCGACGATCGGGCCGTCCTCACGCCTGTGAGCCATCGCGGGCGCCCAGATGGTCCCCACAGGACCATTTCGCTGCCCGCGTCGGCCAGAGTGCGGGGCGGGGTCAGCCGGCGGGGGCTACCGGGGTAGCGGGAACTATGCGGCCGGAGACGAGCATCGTGGTGGTGCAGATGCCGGAGATGTTGCCGGCGCCGACGCAGTTGACCTCGAAGACGAGCGAGGTGCCGCCTACGATCTCGATCGGCGATACCCACGAGACACGCTTGTCGCCGGTGTTCACGTCAGCGAGCGAAAATGGGTAGATCACTTCCGTCCCATTCATCAACCGCGCCACCCCGGTGTCCTGGTCGGGATTTTGCAGGGCGAAGTCGGTCAGCAGGAACGTGGAGCCGGCGGGCACGTCGACGGTCTGCGACAACACCTGCCCGGCGGGCGCTGCAGGGGCCAGCAACTTGCTGAACAACGTGCCCTGGTCGGCAGTCGGCGTAGCGATCGCAACTGTGGAGACCGGAACCGAGTCGTTTGGATTGGGTACCACGACGGGGGTGGATGGGAGCGTTGTCGATGTGATGGCGAGGGGCAGTTGTTTGGCCACGGCGTCATTGGCTGCGTCTCGGACGGCGGGCTTGACGATCCCGAACCAGACCAAAGCCAGCGCCACGGCAGCGACCGCGAATGCGAGCAGCCGGGCGAACAGCCGCTCGGGGATCATCGACGCCTGAACGAACGTCACCGGCGCGCTGGCAGTCGGGGCGCCAGGCTGGTCGGCGTCGATCGTGAACTGCACGGTGCGCGAGCGGCGTTCCCATTGCAGACGGTTGGCGTGCACCTTAAGCCGGATCAAGGAACTGGCGCCCGGCTCGACCCCTGCCGCCGGCGGATCGAAATCTCCGTCGACCCGACCGGTGGGATCGAGAAGGTGCAACCGGCAGGAGGCCTGCGTGTTGCCCTGGTTCTCGAGCATCATCTCGTACACGGCGGTGCGGCGGGCGCGCAGCGCAGGTTGCAGCATGTGCAGGCGCCGGGTGTACGTGGGACCCACCTGCAGCGTCGTCTCGGAGGATCCGACGTCGTCAGGAGCGCTCTGCGGCACGATCCGCACAGTGAGAGCGGTGGGGCCTGCCGTAGTCGACGGCAGCAGCGGCGGCTGGACCTCGACGTCGACAACCTCCTGCGAGCCGCCGAACAGGGTGACGGAGCCAGGACGGATCGTCGTCCAGCCCGCAGCGAGGCCGACCGGTGTCAACGAGAACGTCTCGGTGGTGTCGCCGAGGTTGACGATGGTCAGTTGAAAGACCGCCGACGTCCCCGGGACGACCTCCACGTCACTTCGAGAGAACCATGCCTGAGCAGCCATCGCAGCCACGCTACTGGCGGCCGCGTTGTCGGGGGCGTCAATCAACGAAAGCTGATCCGGTCCCCGCCGGCGATCTTCGCCTGCCGCAAGGCCTCACTCGCCGCCGCCAGCAACTTGCTCGAATTCGCTGCACCGCTACCGACCGTGACGCCGACCGACGCACTGAGGTGAACGTTGGCCGGCAACGCCTTCCACGACCTGGCGGCAATCAGTTGGCGGATCCGCTCGAAGACGACCCGGGCATCGCCAGGTGACGCGTCGCGCAGGACCATCACGAATTCATCGCGGCCCGTGCGCATCACCGAGTCGCCGCGGCGGCAGATCCGCTCGAGCACGGAAGCGACCTCTTGCAGGACGCTGTCGCCGGCAGGACTACCGAAGTCTTCGTTCATCCGCCCGAACCCGTCGATGTTGACTGCACCAACGCACACAGGGCCATCGTGCGACAGGACCTCGGGCAACCAGCGCCCGAGGAACCGACCGTTGGGCAAGCCCGTGAGCGCGTCGGACTCGTCGGCCAAGGCATGACGGAGACGTTCGACACCGGCGCGAACGTTGTCCCACCGATCGGCCGTCTGCGAGTGCAACATCGTGTACAAGCGCTCGACCTCGTGCCGCAGCACGGTGCGCGCATCGTCGTGGCGGCCCAGGCTCCACAGCACTTCGACCTCGATAGCGATCAGCGGACGAAGGCAGTCATCTGCATCAACCTCGTCGGCGTTCGCCTTCGCCTCTTCGATCAACGTCATGACGGTGGTATCGAGCGACGAGTTCCAGCGAGCAATCACTTCACCGACGCCTGCGATCACCTGTTCGCGGCGCATGTCATGTTGGATTGCCAACTTCCGGGCCTGGAGCGCATCCGAAAGTGCCGACTCGTGATGCCCGAGCTCAGCGAACAGGACCGCGCGGTTGGCCAGGGCCACGCACATCGGGCCGGCTTGCTGGCTGCCCTCCGGGTCGAGGGCCGCTGTCGCCGCGTACAGGCCGTCGCGCAGGTGCCGGCACCGCTGAGCGGGGTCCGTCTCACTCATTGCCGCGGCGCGGAAAGCCGCAGTCAGGTTGGCGTACGCGACCTGGCGATCGTCGTCGGTCGCAGCGATCCGCAGGCAACGGTCGTACAAGACGAGTGATGAATCGAAGAAGCCCGATTGGTCGCATGTGACGGCGAGGTCGTAGATCGCCGGATACGAGGACGGCTCGTGAGGAAGTTGCTCGACCGCGTAGATGACCTCGGCCAGCAGCAGCGCACCACTCGTGGGCGGATCGTGAGTTGCAATGTCGTCGGTCACCCGATGAATCCTCCCGCGAATGGCCTACGATTCCCGTTCGTGGCCGGCAACTTCCCTGTTTCACGCCCCCGAAGACTGCGCACATCGACGGCAATGCGGCACATGGTTGCCGAAACCCGCCTCGATGTCGCCAATCTCGTGGCACCCCTCTTCGTCCGCGAAGGAATCGACGAACAGCAACCGATCGCCTCCCTACCAGGTGTCGTGCAGCACACCCGCGAGAGCGTGCGCGCCGAGGTCACCGAGTTGGCCGACCTCGGCATCGGTGCCGTGATCCTGTTCGGAGTGCCTTCCACTAAGGATTCCATCGGCTCGAAGGCCTTCGACCCTGAGGGAATTGTGCAATTGTGCCTGTCCGATCTTGCCGACAAAGTCGGGGATCGAATGGTCCTGATGGCCGATCTGTGCGTCGACGAATACACCGACCACGGCCATTGCGGCATCCTCGACGGGCCGGCGGACGACCCGAACACCTCTGTCGACAACGACGCCACCCTCGAGATCTACGGTCGCATCGCAGTTGCCCAGGCCACGGCGGGTGCGCACGTAGTGGCCCCCAGCGGGATGATGGACGGTCAGGTCGGCGCAATCCGCACTGCGCTCGACGGGGCCGGGTTCACATCGACATCGATCCTCGCCTATTCCGCCAAGTACGCCAGCGGCCTGTACGGCCCGTTCCGCGACGCGGTCGACGTGCAGATTGCAAGCGGCGGGAACCGCAAGGGGTACCAGCAGGACTTCCGCAATGCACGCGAGGCGTTGGTCGAGGTCGACGAAGACTTGGCTCAAGGTGCCGACATGGTGATGGTCAAGCCGGCGCTGTCGTACCTCGATGTCATCGCTGCGGTGCGCGCCCACGTCAACGTGCCGGTCGCCGCCTATCACGTCAGTGGCGAGTACGCCATGATCAAAGCGGCCGCGGCCAACGGCTGGATCGACCACGACACCGTCGCCCTCGAACACCTCACGGCGATCAAGCGCGCCGGCGCCGACGTCATCCTGACCTACCTGGCCCGCTGGTTCGCGGAGATGAAGCTCGCCGAGACGCATCAGTGAGCACCAACGCCGAGTACTTCGAGCGCAGCTGCCGGGTCATCCCGGGCGGGGTCAACTCCAGCATCCGGGCATTCAAGGCCGTCGGCGGCACTCCGTACATCGTCGACCGGGCCGAGGGCGCCTACATCTGGGATGTCGAAGGCCGCAGGTACATCGATCTGGTGCAGAGCTACGGGGCAATCATCCTCGGACATGCGCACCCGGCTGTCACCGCTGCCGTCAACGTGGCAGCGGCCCGTGGCACGTCGTACGGCGCTCCCACGCCCGGCGAGATGTTCCTGGCTGAGGAGATGACACAGCGCGTGCCCAGCTGCGACATGGTGCGGCTGATGAACTCCGGCACTGAAGCCACCAGCACAGCGGTGAGGCTGGCACGCGGGTTCACTGGCCGCGATCGCCTCGTGATCTTCCACGGCAACTTCCACGGGGCGACCGATGCGTTGCTTGCCGCCGGAGGAAGTGGCGTGGCCACCTTGGGTCTGCCCGGCACGGCAGGCGTACCCGCCAGCGCTGTGGCCAACACGCTGGTCGTGCCCTACAACGTTGTGCCTGAACTGGACGACCAGGTCGCAGCGGTCATCGTCGAGCCTGTCGCAGCCAACATGGGAGTGGTCGCGCCCGCGGATGGGTTCCTGCAAGGGCTGCGCGACGAATGCGATCGCGTCGGCGCGCTACTGGTGTTCGACGAGGTCATCACCGGATTCCGACTCGGCCACGGCGGGGCTCAGGAGGAGTACGGCGTGTCGCCCGACCTGACGACGTTCGGCAAGGTCATCGGCGGCGGCCTGCCCATCGGCTCGGTTGGCGGGCGACGGGAGATCATGGAAACGCTGTCTCCGCTCGGACCCGTCTTTCATGCCGGGACCTTGGCCGGAAACCCATTGGCCACCGCCGCCGGCCGCGCTGCGCTGAACGAGTTGACCGACGATGTGTACAAGCAGATCACCGCCAGCGCCGCTCGCCTCGCTTCGATCCTGAGTGACGCGTGCACCGCGGCCGGTATCGCAGCGAAGTTCCCGGTGGTCGGCACGCTGGTGGGCATGTACTTCGGCGAGGGCGCCGCACCGACCAACTTCGTCGAGGCGAAGACAACCGACGAGCGTGTCTACCGAACGTTCTTCCACGCGATGTTGGCCGAGGGCATCGCGTTGGCGCCCGGTGCGTACGAGGCGCTGTTTGTCGGGTTGACCCACACCGACGATGTGCTCGATGCGATCGGCGAAGCTGCCGGGCGCGCAGCGGCCGCCACCGCTGCTCAGCTCGGCTGACCTAACCTCGCCAGGATGCGGCAGTTCGTCTCGTTCCGCTTCTGGCTCTCGGTCGCAGCATTGCTCGGGCTGACCTATGGGTTGTGGTACGTGCTGGTCCGGAAAGATGACAGCGTCGCAGTGATCGGGCAACCGGCGCACGAGGCCGTGACCGAGCATCGAATCAATCTGTTGCTACCCGTGTACGGCATCCAGGCCGAGCCTGGGTTCGCCATGATCGACGGTGTGGCAAATGGCGAGATGCGGCTGGCACTGGATGCGACCCGCACGGTGGTGGTCAAAGCCGGTACGCCGGGCCAGATCACGTGCGCAAAGCTGGCGGAGATCAACCAATGCGTGGTCGCCGCGGATCTGCTCGGTGAGGCAGTCGTGTGGTTCTCGTTGATCCCCAACCCGCAGCGCGCCAGTCTTCTGCTTCCCGGCGTGACCGAGGTGCGCAAGGACAACTGGGTGCTCCTATCGAACGGCTGGGAGGTGGCGCGCAACGAGGTCGTCGAAAGGAACTGCGACGCGGCGGGCCTCGATGACTTCGTCCGTCAGTTCGGTGGAAGCCTGAGCACTTCGACGTTCAGCTTCGAGCAGCAGCAGATCGTCAAGGTCACGTGCCTCGAGGAGCCGGAGACCTCGACCACGACGTCGACGTCGACATCGACCACGTTGCTCCCGTCGCCCGTCGTCCCCCTCGATACAACGGTCATCCCCGAGGAGGGTCAGCCGGTCGATACCACTCCGGCTGGTTAGAACCTGATGAGCCTCACGAGGTGCGGCGTTGCCGGGCGATCTCATACGTCGCCAATGCTGCGGCGGCGCTGACGTTCAGTGAACTGAGTCGACCCAGCATCGGGATGCTGACGATCATGTCGCAGCGCTCACGCGTCAGGCGCGACAACCCGGCGCCTTCGGCGCCCAGCACCAGACAGACTCCTTCGAGGGCGAGATCACCGATGTCGAACAGGTCGCGGTCCGCGCCATCATCCAGGCCGATCACCCAGATGCCGGCGTCCTTGATGCGGGCAAGGGCCGCGGGAAGGCCGCCAACCATGGCCATGGGCACATGCTCGACGGCACCGGCGGCGGCCTTGGCGACAGTGGGGGTGATGTGCACCGCGCGATGGCGTGGCAATACGACACCGTCGACACCGGCACCGTCGCAGCAGCGCAGCATCGCCCCGAGGTTGCCCGGATCGGTGACACCGTCGACCGCGACGAGAAACGGAGCGCGTCCCGGACGACGCTTGATCAGATCGGCGAGATCGGTCTCGATCAACGGAGCGGCGAAGGCGATCACGCCTTGGGGTGCCTCGCTGCGCGCCTTCGCTTCCAGTCGCTTGCGGTTGACCTCTTGCACCGGGGCGCGAACGCTGCGGGCGATCTCGACGATGTCGGTGACGATGTCGCTGGCCGATTCACCGTCGAGGAGGTCGGTCGCCACCCACACTTCGCTGACCTTTCGCTTACCGGCGATGAGCAACTCGCGCACGGCCTGCCGACCTTCGACCTGCTCGCCTCCGAGCGTCTTTTCGGGCTTGCGACGCTCTTCTCCAGGCACGGTGATCCGCCCCGTTCGCCCGGCACCGCTCGACGCGAACTGTCGCGACGACGCGCCACCCGACGCGCCACGACCCTTCGATGCCGACGCGCCGCGACCCTTCAATGCTGCGGCGCCTCTGCCTTTGGCAGCCGTAGCGCGACCCTTCGCCGCGGTTGGGCGCGGCGCGCCACCACGTCGTCCGCCGGCGCCTGCTGCCTGTCTTGCTGCCATTAGTTCTACTCCTTCGAAATCACGGCAACGGCCCAACAGGCAATGCCTTCACGTCGCCCGAGGGCGCCCAATCCTTCCGGCCGCCGACCTTTGACGGTGACCGGTGCTCCGCAGGCCTCGCTCAACTTGGCCTGCATCTCCGCTCGGTGCGGCGCCAACTTCGGCATGTCGCACACCACCGAGCAGTCGACATTGCCGACGGTCCAGCCGTCGGCGCGTACCAGTGTGCCTGCGTGGGCGAGCAAGACCAACGAATCGGCGTCTTTCCATTCGGGATCGGTGTCGGGGAAGTGCTCGCCGATGTCGCCGAGGCCGGCAGCACCGAGGAGGGCGTCGGCGACCGCATGGGCGATCACATCGGCGTCGCTGTGCCCGTGCAGGCCAGGTGTCCCATCGAACACCACGCCACCGAGCACCAGTGCGCGGTCAGGGTCGTCGCTGAAGCGATGCACATCGAAACCCTGGCCGACCCGTACCTCGTTCACAGCCCGTGGCTCTCCGCATGCTCGCGTGCCCAGGCCAGATCCTCCACATGGGTGATCTTGCGATTGGTCGGCTCGCCCGCGACCACCACGACACGCCCGCCGCGCGTCTCGACCAGTGCGGCGTCATCGGTTGCGTGGCGACCAGTCTCGTGAGCCGCGCGCAGGATCGTCGCGCGGAATGCCTGAGGCGTTTGAACTGCAACCAACGCCGTCCGCTGCGGAGTGTCGATGACGACGTTGTGGGCGTCGATCCGCTTGACCGTGTCAGTCAGCGGCACGCCGGGAACGGCACCGTCGGCGCCCTCGCCAACCGCAGTGATCACGGCCTCGAACAGTTGAAGCGAAGCGAAGGGGCGGGCCGCGTCGTGCACACAGATGATCGTTGCATCGGATGGAACCGCGGCGAGACCTGCTCGAACCGATTCGCTGCGGGTCGTGCCGCCGGCAACACCGCCTTCGCTCGCGACGTCGGCGGCGGGAACGACGACCACGACACCATCGCTGGCGGATCGCGCTGTCTCGACCGCATGATCGATGACTCGGCGTGATCCGACGTGCTCGTATTGCTTGGCGCACCCTGTTCGTGAGCCGCTGCCACCTGCGACCACAATGGTCCACACAATCTCTGCTGCGGGGAGCGACACGACCGGCGAGGGTAGTACCGTTCGACGCAACATGGCTCACGAAGACCTACTCGCCCAGACCGAATTCTTCGCCGATGCGCCGCTCGAGGTGCTCGCACCGATAGCCGCGGCCGGGCGCGAGCAGCACCTGATCCGGGGCGACGTCCTGTTCCATGAGGGCGACATCGCCGATTCGCTACACCTCGTGCTGCGCGGCCGCTTGGCCATTGCGATAGCGAACCCGATCGATCATCGCGAGACCGTGGTGGCGTTGATGGAACCGGGCGACCTGCTCGGCGAGATGGCCATGCTCGATGGCGGGCCGCGGTCGGCAATGGCGCGCGCCCTGGAACCTTCGGCGGTCCTGACGATTCCGTTCGAGCCCGTGATGGAGGCTTTTCGTGGCGACCCCAGGTTGCTGTGGGGGGTCACCCGACTGCTCGCCCAGCGCTTGCGAGTCGCCGACGAAGCGCTGGCCGACAGCGTGTTCCTCGACGTCACCGGCCGTACGGCGAAGCGGCTGCTCGAGTTGTCCGAGGGTGTCGACGACTTCATCCTCCCGGTCACCCAGGAAGAACTGGCCGGCATGGTCGGTGCCTCCCGCGAGCGGGTCAACAAGGCCATCGCCAGCTTCATCCGGCTCGGCTGGATCGATCAGCACGAACGCAAGTACACGATTCTCAAACGCGACAGCCTCGACATCCGCGCCCGCTGACGAACTGCGCTAGGCGTCGCGGCGCGCCGTGACGACAGCACCGATGACCGCGACCACAAGGGTGACAGCACCGAAGTAGAGGCCACCGTTGACACGGCTCAAGCTGTCGGACGATGGTCCGTCGGGATTTCCGAGCCCGAAGCCGGAGATGTACGGCAGGAACTTCTGCGGATGGTTGACACCCGCCGCGCTGAGGATCGCCAGGATGATGTTCTCGACAACCAGCGGCCACAAGATCAGCACCGCCACGGCAGCGGGCGTGTTGCGGATCACCATGCCGATGCCGAACCCGAGCAGGCTGACGATCACGGCGAACACGACAATGCCGATGAGCGCGGCCTTGGCCTCTGGCTGCCCGCTCAACGAAAGCGACGCACCTCGCGACGAGGCGATGGCCGACGAGACCACAAAGCAGAAGATGACGACGAGGGCCTCGGCGACCGCGGCGAACAGTGCTGTGACAATGGCCTTGGCCACCAACACGCGCATCCGCTGCGGGGTCGCTGCGAACGTCGGACGGATTGTTCCATGGGCGAACTCGGCGCTGATCGACACCGCACCCACGACACCGAGCAGGAGGGCTGTGACCACCGACGATCCGGTGACCAAGCCGGCGACGTCGCTGACCTTCAGATCGCTGATGTTGGCCAACGACGCGACCAGAACCGAGACGATCACCGGAAAGGCGACCGCGAGGATGAAGAGCATGAGGTTCATCCGGACGGTGCGGAGCTTGATCCATTCGCTTCGGATCGTGCTGATCACGGGGCCACCACCGGTTGCGCAGCGAACTCCTGGGAGAACGCCGTCGCTTGGAGGAACGCGTCCTCCAACGATCCCGTCTGCGGCGACAACTCGTGCAGCACGAATCCACCGCGAGCAGCGAGCTCGCCTACCGCGGCCGTGGTGACACCGCGCAACTCGGCTGTCGCAGCGTCGATCACGCTGGCCTGTGCCCCTTGTGCCTTCGCCGCATCGACGAGGGCTCCGAGCGCAGGGCTCTTGACGCGCACCCATCGATCGGCGTGGCGCTCGACGAACTCCGGCACGGAGCACTGCTCGATGAGACGGCCCTGCCCGATCACGACCAGGTCGTTGGCCATCTGCGCCATCTCCGACAACAGGTGGCTGCTGACCAGAACGGTTCGGCCCTGCGAGGCGAGATGCACCAACACGTCGCGTATCCAGCGGATGCCCTCCGGGTCGAGGCCGTTGGCCGGCTCGTCGAGAACGACGATCTGCGGGTCGCCCAGCAGCACGCCCGCCAACCCCAGTCGTTGGCGCATGCCCAACGAGTATGTCTTGACGCGACGTCCTCCGACTGAGGTGAGGCCGACGAGATCGAGCACTTCGTCGACGCGGGATCGCGGCAACCGGTTCGACGCAGCGAGCCAGCGGAGATGGTTGCGGCCGCTACGCCCTGGGTGCACGTAACCGGCATCGAGCAGTGAGCCGACCTCGTGCAGCGGCGACGACAGCTGGCGATAGGCCTTGCCACTGAACAGCGCCCCGCCGGTGTCGGGCCGGTCCAGCCCCAGCATGCAGCGCATGGTGGTGCTCTTCCCCGATCCGTTCGGCCCCAGGAAGCCGGTGACGGTGCCCGGTCTCACCTCGAAGCTCAGATGATCGACTGCCTTCGTTCGGCCGAAGCGTTTGGACAGATCGGTGACGGTGATCAAGTGCCGGCATTCCCGACGAACTCGTTGGCCACGACCTCGGGCGATGCACCATCGACCTGCAGCCGAGACATCAACGCCCGGAGTGAGTCGGGCGTCAACCGCACACTGGTGGCGTCGAGCACGGTGTTCACGTCAATCGTTGCTGCCTCTTTCGAGACCAACGGCAGGATCACGTTGTTCGGCACGAGCGACTTGTCGTCCTCCAACACGGTCAGAGTCGCTACTCCGAGGGCCGGATCGGCAGCGCGACCGACACCGCAGTCGGCGGTACCGGCGGTGACGGCAGCGACCACCTTGTCGATCGGTGTGGCCACGATCGACCTGAACTCGATCTGGTACGTGTCCTTCAGCGCAGCGGCGCCGAGCGGTGTCGATGTGTCGAAACCGTCTGGAGCAGCCAAGATCGCGAGGCCGGTCTTGGTGCCCAGGTCCGTCAACGAGGCAATTTTGTTGGTGTCGGTGAAGGTCTTGGCACAGAAGACCACGTCCTTGTCTTCAGCCGTCGACGCTGCCCCGATCGTGAGGTTGACTGGCAACGACCTTTCGATCGCAGCTGTTTGCAACCCGGTCGTCGTGGGCTGAATCGTCGGAGCGGTGCCCGGTGTCGTCGTGTCCGGCGACGCGAGTAGAGCCAGCAGGGCCCGGGTTGTCATGCCGGTCAACTGCACCCCGCCGGAGGCCATCGCGGTCATCAGCTCGCCATTTGTTGCGAAGGGCTTCTTGCGGGCCACCCGGAACTCTGCCTTTTCAAGCGCCTGCCCGTAGATCTCAGCCACCATCTCGCTGATGGGATCGGTCGTGGAGCTGATGGTGATCTTCGGCTTCAGGGCAACGGTGTCGCTGCTGGCATTGGAACCGCCGCATGCAGCCAGCGCTACGGCGCCTACTACTGCCAGCTTCAGGGTCGTCGAGGCACGCACGACGCAAGATCGTATTCGCTCATCACCCGATTCCGCCGTGCAGCGGCCCAACGCGAACCGAGTGTTTCCGTCCCGAAAGACCTCGAACGAGTGTTTCCCGCCCACCCGGGTGGGCCGCAGACACTCGTTTGCACGGAAACACTCGGTCAGGGTCTCGACCTGGGGGCGCACGTCAGTCGTCGGCAGAGAACTTCGGACGCATCGGCAACGACGTTCGCCACTGGCCGTCGTAGTCGCGCAGCGCTGCAGCGACCGCCGGCGCTGTGGGGACGAGACCGATCTCGCCCACACCTTTGATCCCGTACGGCGACTTCGGTTGAGGAACCTCGACCAGCTCCACGTCGATTTGTGGCACATCCTTGGCACGCAGGATGCCGAGGGAACGCAGCGTCATGTTGGTCGGGAAGCCGGTCGCTGGATCTGACGGAAAATCTTCGGTCAGCGCGTAGCCGAGGCCCATGTGCACGCTGCCTTCGATCTGGCCTTCGCACAGCACCGGGTTGACCGCCTTGCCCACGTCGTGAATCGCCACGACACGTTCGATGTTGCCGGTCTCGC